>JBDRNI010000082.1:0-2192 GCA_043811335.1 Candidatus Omnitrophota bacterium
GCAGCCTTATGACAGCAGCTCTCATCCCATAAGCGTTCGCGTAGATCAGAACATATTTTTCCGAAACGGTTTTATTTGCCGAATATATATCTATAGGAAATTCAGGATGTTTCTCGTCAGCAGGGCTATATTCAAGCTTGCCAAGCTGGGTCGTTGTGCTAAGCTGGATAAACTTCACATTCTTATTGAGACGCCGAGCGGCCTCAAGCAGGTTTAAAACACTCCTGCTATTCACATCAAGATCGATCCATGGCTCTTTCATGGAAAGAGGATGAGATATTAAAGCAGCACAGTTAAAGATCACATCCTTGTCGATAACGTGACGAGATACCTGATCAAAATCGCATATATCGTGCTCATATAATGTAACAGAGTCCTGTATAGCATGAATATTATACCGATTTCCGCCGCTATTAGGCGCCATATTGTCATAAATGGTAACTTTCGCACCCAATTCAAGACATTTATGGACCAAATTACTGCCGATAAAGCCCAGACCGCCGGTGATCAGGACTCTCTGCCCTTTTAAACTCGGCAATTCGTTCCTTCTGCTCTTTATAGCGACCCGTTCACCCGGTTTTTTACCGGCTCGCGTCTTTAAAACGGATCTGATCCCGTCACAAATTCTGTCTATCTGCTCTTCCGTCAGATTGGCAGCCCCCGGAAGATTGATCCCGCGTTCTGATATATCGTAGGCTACCACGTTCTGCGGCTCATATACCTCCCTACAGGCGGGGTAGGCAGGCAGGGACGATAATGGGTAGAAAAATGGACGCGCTGGAATTTGCAATTTTGCAAGTTTTTCAATAGCTTTTTGCTTGGTCATGTCATGAGACCTGCCAAAGACCAGAGCCGTGCTCCAGGCGCCATTAACTCCGCCTTCCGGTTCCGGATTCAGCTCAACGTCGTCTATATCACTCAACCGTTCCCGGTACATCTGGAGTTGATCTCTTTTCTTTTTCACTAACGCGTCGATCCTTTGAAACTGAGCATAACCCAGAGCCGCCTGCAGGTTGAACGGCATGTATTTATAGGTTACCTCGTAGTTGTAATACATTCCCCCATCGGCTTTACGTCCATGATCACGCAAAAACATGCAGCGTTCATACAACCGGTCATCGTCCAGAAGCAGCATGCCGCCTTCACCTGTCGTCAATGTCTTGGTGCGATGAAAACTAAAGACCGATCCTATACCGAATTTTCCGGCCTTGATCCCCTTATAAACTGACCCCAGGGCCTCTGCCGCATCCTCTATCAAAAAAATACCCTGCTGATCCGCCAGAGTCCTCAATTCATCCATGAGCGGCATGTTCCCGTAGAGATCAACCGCAATTATCGCTTTTGTTTTGGGTGTTATCCGCTTTTTTACCGATCCGGGGTCAAGACACCAATTAACCCGGTCAATATCGCAAAAAACAGGCGTTGCCCCCAAATATGTAATACCTGCCCCGGTAGCTATCCATGTGCATTCCGGAAGGATAACTTCATCTCCTTTAGAAATACCAAGTCCTGTTAAAAATAAATGGGTCGCCGTGGTGCAGTTCGGTGTCATGATCCCATATTTTCTTCCGTGGTATGCAGCAAACTCTTTTTGAAATTTCTCGCAATAATCATAGGCATGTTCATACCAGCCGTTGCGCATCGCATCTTTAACGACCGCGACCTCATGCTCAGTGATCCATGGTCCGGCCATATAAATTCTATCCATTCTCGCCATCCTTGTTTTTTATCCGGATATCTACTTCGTATTTCTCGCCATTTTCCTCAAACCAGCTTCCACCCCGGCCAAACCCGGACCTTGCCCTTAAAATATTCAGAAGTTCCCGGGCTGTATATTTTCTGTTGAGATCTACCCTCGAGCCCTCTTCCAGATCTTTCTCCAAGTGAAAGGTTCCTTTATCAAGATCCTGTTTAATCCGCGAAATACGGTTTGAAACGATCTCATCAAATTTCTCTTCAAACAATTTTACGATCTCACTCTTGGATCTTTCCCGAAGGGTAAACCCTGAATCCTCCCAACGGGTTTTAATTTCTTTTTGAAAGGCTATGTCACCGCTATCAACAGCTTCATTGATAAAATGCAGGCTAACTCCAAAAGGGACTTCTTCAACGATATTCCAGAAATAATAATGCTTTCCTCTGTTATACGGCAGATAACTTGGGTGCATATTCAGGAACCCGAGTTTTGAAAC
>JBDRNI010000083.1:0-2894 GCA_043811335.1 Candidatus Omnitrophota bacterium
CATCAATGATTCCATACTTTTCAGTATATCGTTAGTTCCCG
Organism: Candidatus Omnitrophota bacterium; assembly: GCA_043811335.1. Lineage (GTDB taxonomy): Bacteria > Omnitrophota > Gorgyraeia > Tantalellales > Tantalellaceae > CAZGOZ01. The sequence continues at coordinate 42 of JBDRNI010000083.1, forward strand.
GCAGGCCTTTCCCTGTCCGTTCAAATACAAGATAGAATTGTTCAGGAGGACTGCGCACGATATTGACCCTATAGTTGGTGTTTTGCCTGAAAAGTTCATCCATTTGCCGGGCAATAAGCAGAATAAGGTCGTCACCCATCGTATGTCCATAATGGCTCATTATAGATTTAAATCCGAAAATCACATCACCGTTTTCATCTTTTCTGAGGTCTCTGGTAGAAGAACCATGTTGAAAAGAGGGGAGAAGTTTTTTATCGGTCACTGTATATCCGACCTTTACTTTAGCGAGCAGAGCCTCATTTCCGCCGCTATGAAACATCGATTGTTCAAGAATAGATCTCAACGCGCCCATTTTAAAGCAGGGGTATTGTTCTTCGGTTTTACGTTTCGTTGTTCTCAATAGACGTATGGTTTCAGTTGTTTCGTTTTCAATTGTCTCCCTTTCTTCGGGGGAGAAGAGACCTTTCTCCTCGGGGGTGACCGCTCTTTTAGTCTTCCTGAACAAGGATGTTATATTGTCAGAGACCGCTATCATATCCGCAGTTTCTTCTTTGGCTATATGCTGCATAAAGTCGGCTTCTTCGAGTATTTTAGCTGTCCAGGTCTTAATGGTGTCGCCGTCATCACGGGTTGTATACTCAGCTTTTGCCGCGCCGATAGGTATCCAGGGAACCATTACTTCGAAATCGATGGAACCCGAGACTGTTCCTTTGAAATGTTTTAGGATAGAATCTAATTTATCCTTGTCGGTCATGCCGTCTGTTGAAAAAAGAATACAATGTTTTTCTGCTACGATAGTCCTTTCTTTGTTCTCAAACATATTGATCTTGTTTACGCCTAGGATAGACGGCAGGTGTTGAAGTTTTGTTACAACAGCCTCTTCCGTTTCCGCGGGTATATCCAGATGTGCGAATCCGTACTGATCGTAAAAGTTTTTGTATATAGCGTTATGTATCTGACCATATATTTTTGCGGCTTCTTCAGAAGAATAATTATCGGGTAAGACAATGATTATCTGGTCACCGACAAGATGCGCGGCAAATCCATTGTACTTCTTACAAACACTATCCGCTATCCCGGAGACTTTCTCGATAAATATATCCATAAACTCGCGTCCATATACATTGTTACGGTCCCAGAGTTTACGGAAATCCCCGAGAGCGATCCAAGCATTACCTTTTTCTTTCAGCAGGGCATATACACGTTCGATCGGATGAGGGAAAAGTTTCAGATCGGGAAGGACGCATTCGGCTTCAAAACCATTTTCAACGGTCCATTTATTAAACTTCTTTATTCTGTCTATCATTTTCTCGTAATATTCATCAGACAGGTCTTGTATGCTTGGAAGATCTTCCGTAAGGGCAGACAATTCTTTTGTTTCAACAAGTCTTAGAGTTTCTTCGAAAAATTCAAACTCGATTTTTTTTAGATCATTGTAAACTTTGCTTGCTTCCGAGGAAAGACCGGACGGGGAATAATATTCCTGTTCCTGCAGTTCTCTGAAATGTTTCATCAGAGGATAAGACCTATCCGCTATTTCTTTTGTTACCCTATACAGAAAAGCGACCCTGTCGTCGGTAAACTCATATTCAAAATGTCCCCGATCCGTAGTTTTTAGCGGAACTCCCTGTTTTTGATATTTGTATAATAGACGCGTGTTATCATATACCATAAGCCGATGAGAAGGGGTTGGAATAGACGCCTCGAGATTTAACTGTTTGACCCAATTGATGTTAGTTCTTATCTGAGAAAGAGTGCTGTCTTTATAGAAATTTATGAAACCTATCCTAACGACCTTAATACCGGCCCTTTGAAGTATTTTTACCGCTTTTTTGTTAACAGCGGGAGTGGTAAGTTTACGCATAAATTTAAGCTGCTTACTATCAAAACTCTCTACCCCTAAAAACACCATTTTTGCTCCGGCTTTACGCAATAACTTAAAAGTCTCTTCACCGGCATTGACGACGGAATCTGTGCGTGTCAGGAACCAGAACCCGATATCCAGCTCTCTTTTTATGATCTCTTCAGCGATCATACGGGCCCGTTCGGGATCACTTCCTATAAAATCATCGTCTACAAGATCAAAACCGGTAAAACCGTATTCCGTATATAATTTTTCTATTTCGTCAACGACTGTGACAGGATCACGTCCGCGCCACCACAGGTCTTTGGTCCTGGTTTCACGGTTTCTAACTCCGAGACTTTTACTTTCGCCAAAAAAATCATGTAACCCGCAAAAGATACAAGCCCCGGGACATCCTTTGGAAGTATCCAAAAGGACCTTTCTGCGGAAAAGATCTTCCGCATCGACAAGTCCGGAAAAATCAGGAGGCGGTAATTTACTTAACTCTTCTTCTGACAATACGCGGCAATTCTTATTTTCAATAACTTTTCCTTGAGCATCCCTATATACCAGGTTATCAACTTCGGAGAGGTCACTCTTTCCGGATATGGCCTTCACCAGGTTTACCATAGCAACTTCACCTTCCGCCTTGATAATAAGATCTATTTCGGGAAATTTTTCCATAAATGAAGCAGCTGTCATAGTGGGCTCATACCCACCCGCAACTATGTACACATCATTCCGTCCTGAGGTCTTCTGTCTGACATCTTGAAGAAATTTTTCAAGATATTTATCGTTTCCGGAAAGAACACTAATGCCTATTATCAGAGGGCCATGCAGGCGTTTAGACAGTTCCGCTAACTGGTCCGCTAGTGTTTCCTCTGACAGGCCTTTGGAATTTGCATCATGATACGAAGTATATATGTTATGGACCTTCAGGTTAGCGCCTATTCTTGCCAGCCCTAACGGTTTTATGCTCATAAACCCGCTTTTGTAATTAAGATTAACTA
>JBDRNI010000084.1:0-6941 GCA_043811335.1 Candidatus Omnitrophota bacterium
CTACCAGGGCCCCTCCGCCCGGTGTGGATCCTCCCTGTACGGAGGCATGCCGACCGGCCATCACGAATTACCCGAGTAGGTATAAACGGAGAGAGAGAGAGTTGAAAAATGAATGCGGGAAAGTGTATAAAGACACCTCTGAGTGAAATTGTAATTGCCGAGCTCAAGGCCGGCGATGAAGTATTTTTATCCGGAGTTATATATACGGCGAGGGATCAGGCGCATTCAAGAATGGCCGGGATGATAGAACGCGGCGAAGACCTTCCCTTTGATATTGACGGGCAGGTTATTTATTACTGCGGACCGGCGCCGTCACGAACCGGAGTGATAGGTTCCTGCGGGCCGACTACCTCGTCCCGGATGGATCTTTTTACGCCGCCGCTTCTTGGGGCCGGATTGAAAGGGATGATAGGGAAGGGGTTCAGATCCCCTGCGGTCGTTGAAGAGATCAAGCGTCACGGAGCCGTGTATTTTCTGGCGCCCGCGGGAGCCGGCGCTTATATAAGAGAAAAAGTTAAGAGTTGTGAGATAGAAGCATTCGGAGATCTCGGTCCGGAAGCGGTGTATAAACTGACGGTTGAGGATCTTCCGTTGATCGTCGGTGTGGATCGCGAGGGACGCGACATATACGACAGGTTGAGGAAGTAATTGAAAGGAGCGCGATGAGAGGCGACGGCAGACAGGCGAACGGTATCAGGAAAGTAAAAATAACAACCCCTTACATGAAGTATGCCGAGGGGTCGTGTTTATTTGAGATAGGCGAGACTAAGATCATATGCACGGCTACTGTTGAGGACGGTGTCCCGCCTTTTTTAAGAGGGAAGGGAACCGGCTGGATAACGTCCGAATATTCAATGCTTCCCAGAGCGTGCAGGAGGAGAGTGCCGCGGGAATCCACGAAAGGGAAAAAAGGCGGCAGGACCCACGAAATACAGCGGTTGATCGGCCGTGTTTTGCGAACCGTTGTAGACATGGAGGCTCTGGGGGAAAGAACTATATGGATCGATTGCGATGTAATGCAGGCGGATGGCGGCACGCGGTGCGCGGGTATAACCGGAAGTTTCATTGCCTTGTACATGGCGCTTTTACACTTGAAAAAGCAGAAAGTATTCAAAGACCTGCCTGTCAGGGATTTTGTGGCCGCCGTGAGCGTTGGCACTGTCGGCGGCGCGAATTATCTTGATCTCAATTATGATGAGGATTCAACTGCCGATGTGGACATGAATGTCGTGATGACCTCAAGCGGCAGTTTTGTTGAACTGCAGGGGACGGCGGAAAAAGAACCGTTTACCCGCGAACAAATGGATGATATGCTGAAACTGGCCGGGAAGGGCATCGGAATTCTTATTGATAAACAAAAAACGGCGCTGGGACTTAGTTAAAGCGCTCGGAGGATGCTGTCATGACAAAAAAAGTACTGGTAGCGACATTTAACGATAAGAAAAGACGCGAATTAAAGATCCTGCTGCAGGAAATAAAAGGTCTTGAAGTCCTGGATCTGAACGATCTGGATATGACCGCGCCAATCATCGTTGAAGACGGGAAGACCTTTCGCCAGAATGCCGTCAAGAAAGCTCTGACAATGTCCAGGTTTTTTGACGGTCTGGTCGTTGCGGATGACTCCGGGCTGGAAGTGGACGCTTTGGACGGAAGGCCGGGAGTTCGGTCCGCGCGGTTCGCCAGGAAAGAAGCCACTGACAGCGAGAATAATGAAAAACTTCTTAAACTGCTTGATAAAGTCCCTGAAAATAAACGCCGGGCGAAATTTGTCTGCCATGTCGCGCTTGCTGCCAAGGGTATTTTACTGGAGAGTTTTGAAGGTGAGATCAAAGGGCAGATCGTCCTCGAGCCTAAAGGAAAGAACGGTTTCGGGTATGATCCTCTCTTTGTCCCGAAAGGCGAGAAAACGACTTTTGCGGATATGCCGGCTGCCGACAAGAACCGCATAAGTCACCGCGCGATGGCCATGCGAAAACTCAAGCGGTCCATACGGAAACATCTGAAGAAGAAAGGTTGATGGGGTGAGCGATGGGATTTGAACCCACGACCACCTGAGCCACAGTCAGGCGCTCTACCAACTGAGCTACGCCCACCACGAGGAAATGTTTTAATATTCTAAGTGCTTATGCCCGTTTAGTCAACTGAATTAGCTCTTCGAATGTTCCCAAAAACTGGTACGCCCGGCAGGGTTTGAACCTGCGACCTACTGCTTAGAAGGCAGTTGCTCTATCCAGCTGAGCTACGGGCGCGCGTGACAGATCCTGATTTTTCTATTGGTGCGGATGGAGGGATTCGAACCCCCACGGTAAAACCACTGGCTCCTAAGGCCAGCGCGTCTGCCAGTTCCGCCACATCCGCCTGGTCGGGAAGGTGGGATTCGAACCCACGGCCCCCTGCTCCCAAAGCAGGTACGCTAGCCAAGCTGCGCCACTTCCCGAGCACCGGCTGTTTTTACTTCGTTCCGGGTTGCTTCATTATAACAACGTGATTTTCGCAAGTCAAGCTTGCCCGCTCTGCCGTGTGTAAGATATAATGCTTCCATGACAATTCTCGAAAACAAATGCCTTGCTCGCGGGATAGAGGCATACCTTGATAAAACCTTTCCCCTGAAACTCGGTGTTAACAAGAAAAACGAACTTATTCGGCTGATCTATGAGATCTCCAGGGGCCGCGGCCGTTCGCTTGATGAGGTTATCAGTAACGCCGGCATCAATCGTCTTGTCGCTGACGGAAAGAACGGGCTTTTCCGGAAGGTTAAAAAAACGCTTTTGGAAATACGGTATCCGTCTTTGACGCCGGCGAGGGAAGTGCGGGTCATGCCGCTTAAGACGGACGGAATTCGGGATGAAGCTCCGGTGTGGGATCTCAAACTGGATCCGAAGGTCATTTTTGTTGAAAAAGACGTCCGCGGTACGGAACCGGCGAAAAAAATAATAAGGAATTTTCCCGCCGCTAAACTCACGGTTATAAATAACATTAACGATGTTCTCAGGAATACAAACCGCACCGATGCCACGTCAGTTTACAACACGCGCAGAGATAACCTTGTCCTCATAAAGAATAAGAGCGCGTTTATCAAGCAGTGTCCATGCAGCGCCGGCTGCGTCAGATGCGGGTACATGATATTGAACATCGGCTTCGGATGCCCGGTGGATTGCGCATATTGTTTTCTTCAGACCTATTCTAATATTCCCGGTATCGTGTTACCGGTTAACATGGGAGATTATGCCGGGTATATTACCCGGCTTGACGGAGAGGTCTCTCAAAAAACAAGGATCGGCACCGGAGAGTTCACCGACTCGCTGGCGTTGGACAATTATACCGGCTACGCCGCGTTCTTAATGCCGCTTTTCCGAAAAACCGCGAATCTGGTGCTTGAGCTCAAGACAAAGACCTGCAAGATAGATAACGTCATGAAAGAAGATCCGCATGAAAACGTTGTTATCTCCTGGTCAATGAACACCCGTGACATGGCGCAAAGATATGAAAGAGGAGCCTCAGGTATCGGCGCGCGAATAAAGGCCGCGTGCGAGGTCGCCCACCGAGGATACCGCGTCGGATTTCATTTTGATCCCATGATATGCCATGACGGATGGGAAACCGATTACAGGGCTATCGCGGAAGAACTTTTCTCGCATGAGGAGATACGGCGCCGCGCCGCGTGGATAAGTCTGGGAACACTGAGGTATACTCCCGGCCTGAAACAGACGGCCGAACGAAGATTTTCGGAAAACCTTGTATTCTACCGCGGTGAGTTCTTTCTGGACGTGTGCGGAAAATTTCGGTATCCTGAAGAAGTGAGAATAGACATGTATAACAAGATGGCTCGGTGGATCCGATCTGCCGGCGCCGGATGCTGGATATATCTTTGCATGGAACCGGCGAATATCTATAGAAAAGTAACGCTGGAATGCAAAAAACAAATGTAGATATATAGTGAACAGTGATCAGTGAGTAGTGAATAGTCAGAAACAACGTGCGATAGCACGAAGAAGAAAGCGGTAAAATTCTAAATACTAAATCCGAAATACTAAACAAATAATAATGACTCAAATCCCAAATTCCAAAACTTCTTTATACAGCTTTTGAGTGAAATGTTCTGGTTTGGAATTTGGGACATTAGGAATTAACATTTGTTTAGTATTTCGGATTTAGGATTTTCGTATAAGTGTAGTTGCACTTACTGTTCACTGTTCACTACTCATTGTGCTTTGAATTCTGTCATTTGACATTACTTGCAACTTAGTTATTGGTTATTTAAATCCGAAAGGGAGGCAGTCATGGCGCGGAAAATTTTTCTGATATCTCTTTTACTGATATTCTCTTTATCCGGGGTAACGGCAAATGCTTTTGCCCGGAAGAATAAACCTATAAAACTGCCCGAGCCGGGGTATGAAGGCAGTATCTCGGTGGAGCAGGCTATCGGCCAGCGCAGATCAGTCAGGTATTTTGAGGCGGCGCCGTTGATGCTGGAAGAGGTCTCGCAGATACTTTGGGCCGCCGGCGGGGCAACGATTGACGGTGTGACCGGGCCCACGCGGGCGTATCCTTCCGCCCGTGGGATGTATCCTCTGGAAATATATCTGGTTGCCGGAGATGTATCCATGCTGGGAGAGGGTATTTACTGGTACGACTGGAGAGAACATTCGCTGACGCTTATAAGGGAGGGTGACTTTCGGAAAGAACTCAGCCATGCGGCGTTGGGTCAGGGAGCGGTTCTTAACGCCCCGATCTCAATTGTTGTCGTAGGGAACGGGCAAAAAACCGGAAAGAGGCAGGTTAAACCCAGCGATGTGCGTTACATGTCCACCGATGCCGGACACATGGGGCAGAATGTTCATCTTGAGACCGAAAGCATGGGGCTGGGGACGGTAATGGTGGGCGGGTTCACGGATAAAGAGGTGTTGGATCTTTTGGGCGTAAAAGACAGAACTGTTATTTATGTCATGCCGGTAGGAAAACCGAGGCAATAAACACGGTCGGCAGCGGGAGACACATGGACCTGCAGAAAATAGATAAAAAAATAAGCGATTTTGTGGATGAGATGAATTTCTATGTATTTCTGATACCCCTTAACGGGGAAGAGGAAAAGGAGAAGTTCTTCGCCGCTCTTCTTAAAGATAAAGAATATAATCCGGTGTTCAGGTATAGCCCTCCGGACGTCGGCGACTTAAAAAAACGGGTTAAAGCGGCGCGTTCCGGCCTTGCCGCCGACGGCATTCAGTCCTTATTCGCGGAAAAATTGGACTTTATGTTAAAACAAATTGAGCTTCTCCAAAGTGATGACAAGGATTTCGGCCGGCTTTCCAAGGAGTTATACGGCCTGCCGGACGCGGAATGTCTGAAGGTATCTGAGAAAATATTGTCGGAGAGCCGGAAAAACAGGTTTATCTTTCCTGAAGAGACCGTCACACCGGATGAAATGGCCGCCGTCTTGCGCGGTGAACTGAAAAGTAAAGGGATAGACTGGAAGTGTGTATTAAAAAAAAGAAGCGTTTCCAAGATAAATGTATCAGGCAGAGACAGAACGATCTACATTAATCCGGATATTCGTTATACCGCCGATGAGGTCGGCCGACTGAAGGTGCATGAAGTAATGGTTCATGTCTACCGCGGCGCCAACGGCCGGAGGCAACCCTTCAGAATATTCGCCGAAGGGTTGGCCGCCTATGACGAAACGGAGGAAGGCCTGGCCATTGTGGCTGAGGAAGCAGCCGGATGTTTAAAGACGGATACGCGCCAGTTAAAGATATATGCGGCAAGGTCTGTTTGCGTGGATCACTGCGCGCGTGGAACGTTTTACGAGACATTTATGCGCCTCGGCAGTTTTTTTCCGGACTATCTGGCATATCGGCTGACTGAAAGAGGCAAGAGGGGGCTAAAGGACACTTCCGTTGCGGGCGCCTTCACGAATGGGTTCCATTATATCGCGGGATGGATGAAAGTGAAGAAATATATCGCGGATGGAGGCGATCTTAGTTTGCTTTATACCGGCAAGATAGGGATAAAAGATGCAAAACTCGTGAAAAAACTGCTTGATGAGGGTATACTAGAGCGTCCGCGGTATTTGCCGGATTTCGTCAGCGGAAAATAAGATCATGAAAAATATCATAGAATATCTAAAGGACAAATATGGGCCGTGGGGATGGCTGGGCCAACGCGCCCATGACGCCGAAGGTATTAACCGCATACTGCCTTTGGATTTTATAATAAGCTGCGATTACGGCACGGAAGTGCCGCATTATTTCCGGGAAGATGATGTCTTTTCCGTTGAGAAACAAAGCGGCATCCGCAAGGACTGGTCAAACGAGGACCTGAACGAGAATCTGCGCGGCGCGCTGGGCCGAAGTATTTTTGAACGGTGGGAAAGATACCCGTCCCGCGTAAACCTTTTATGTTATCGTTCTGTGCCCCGGCTTGAAAACAAGCGTTTTCTTCCGTCACGGAAACCGGTCATACACGCCGCGCCGGTGAAACTGAAGAAATATTTTGACAACAAGCTGTTGCTTTACCGAAACCTTTCGAAACTTTCGCTGCCGAAGATCAAGGGTAAGGTGGAAGCCCTCGGAAAAGCGACTTTTGAGGATCTGCGGAAAGAATTGTCATTACCGTTTGTCGTGCAGTTCCCTTACGGCTCGGGCGGAAATTTCACGTTTATTATCCGCGAAAAGAAAGAGTATGACCGGCTGCACGATAACTATCCGGACATGAAAGTTATCATCAGGAGATACATTGACGGGTTTTCGTTGAATGTCAACGCGGTCGTGCTTTCCGACGGCAACGGTTGCAAGACCGTCTGCACGTCTCCGTCAGTGCAGATCACGGGCCTTCCGGAATGCAGTAATTTTTTATCGTCTTTTTGCGGTAATGATTTTGCCGCGGCGGGAGATCTTGACCGGCGCGTGATAGCCGGTGTGGAGTCGCATATCGGGACCATCGGG
>JBDRNI010000085.1:0-11803 GCA_043811335.1 Candidatus Omnitrophota bacterium
TTTGGGGTTTTTATCTGGCCAGCTTTATTTACTTTGTTTCGGGGGGCCTTATTGCCCTTTTCTCGCCGAGTAATAACCTTAAAAAAATTGCCGAAGGTATAAAAACGGTCACGATGTATATCAAAAAGGTCTTAAGAAAAAACGTCTGGAGCGAAATAGCAGAAGGATTACGTTACATGTTTGATGAAGATAAGATGAAAGTCGTAACGGGCACGTTGTTTCTGCTCATGGCGGGGACAGGGGCGATTTTCTGCGTGATCATCGTTTTTATTCAGGAAGCATTCGGCTCGGTTACCGAGGCCCTGGGGATATTCGGGGTTTTTCTCGGAGTGGGACTGTTTCTGGGAACGGTGCTGTACGGTAAATTCGGACAGGCCTTTCAGGGGCCTCGTGTAATATTCGCCAGCTTGACGCTTTGCGGCGCCGCTGTCGGAGTTTTTGCGCTTTATGTCGGGGGTTCTCCGGTGTTTATTGTCGGGGGAGCGCTACTCATGCTGGTGGGTATAACGGCAGCTCCGATATTGACCTGCACAAACACGATGGTACACACGCTAGTGCCGGATGAGGTCCGGGGCCGTATCTTCAGCTCTCTGGAAGCCGTCGTGCATCTGGCGTTTCTCCTGTTCATGCTTCTGTCGGCGTATCTCGCCAGGTATATTTCCAATAAGGTAATTCTGATTGTCAGCGGGGCCATATTCGCCGCCGCCGGTTTGGCGGGACTTGTGCTGATATTGGCCAGAAGGAATCGTCTCGCGAGCTGAAAACGCAGGTCTTGTTAAGCGGGTTCTTTGCCGGTTGTTTGCGGAACGGCAGAACCACAGGCGCTGTAAAAATTACACAGCTCGCAACAGATGTTTTCCTGATCGTTTTCGCCTCTATACCACTTGGTCTCACAGATCCAGTAGTTCTGGCATTTTTCGCAGCAGTGCAATTTTTCAGGTTTTGACGCAGACATTGTTCTATAACACCATAAATTAGATCTTTCGCTACTTTGTTTCTACGAATGAGCGATCGGATATACAAAAAACTTTCCGACAACTCGATTATATAACGGAAGAACGAAAATTAAAAGAAAAAAGTGATGGCCCCCGTTTGCGTTGACAAACCGTTTGCGCTATGTATATAATAAAAAAACCCTGCGTCCCCGGGGCGACGAGGGCGAGACAACTGTAAAAGAACTAAGATATGAGCATGAAAACATTAACTTTCCGCGGGGGAGTGCATCCGCAGTATTTCAAGGATCTAAGCGTCAGGGAACCGCTCAGGGAGGCGTCTCTTCCGTCCCCGGCGGTTGTTCCGCTTACCCAGCATATAGGTGCACCGAATAAACCGGTCGTGAAAAAAGGCGAAAATGTCGCAGAAGGCCAGCTTTTGGGGGAAAGCGACAGTTTTATCTCAAGCCCGATCCATTCTCCGATCAGCGGAAAGGTCCTGGATATCAAAAAAGCGTTTCACCCGGCGCTCGGATCCGTGGAATCGGTGTTTATAGAAAGAGACGAAAGCGTTCCGCGCGCAACATATAGCAAGACGGAAGACGTAGAAGTTCTCCCGACAAAAGAACTTATTGAGAAAATAAAGAACGCCGGCGTTGTCGGGATGGGAGGGGCAGCTTTTCCCACGCACGTGAAACTCAGCATCCCCGAAGGAAAAAAAATAGACACCCTGATCATCAACGGCGCCGAATGCGAGCCCTATCTCACCTGCGACCTTGTGATGATGACGAGAAAAACAGAAGAGATCTTCAAGGGAATAGAGCTGATCATAAAAATACTGCAGCCGAACGCAATATATATAGCGATAGAAGATAACAAGAAAGCGGCGCTTTTCGCTTTTCAAAAGGCAAGAAGAGAATCCACGAACAAAATGATAAAGGAGATCCGCGTTGTTTCACTCAAAACAAAATATCCCCAGGGAGGGGAAAAACAGCTTATAAAAGCCGTATCGGGACGCGAAGTGCCTCCGGGCAAGCTGCCTCTGGATATAGGGTTTCTCGTGCATAATGTCGGAACTGTTTATGCGATATATGAAGCGGTGTATTTTAATAAACCGCTTATTGAAAGGGTCGTGACGATCTCGGGCGACTGCATGTATCGTCCGGGCAATTATCTTACCAGGATAGGGGCGACCCTTGATGATATAATCAAGAATTACGGCATTGAAATTTATAAAGACCCCGCCAAGGTTATTGTCGGTGGACCGATGATGGGGTTCGCGCAGCCTCATCTGAATGCGGCGATCCTGAAGGGGACCTCGGGAGTGCTATTTCTGTCTAAGAAAGAGGCTCCGGAGTTTGAGGAAGGGCGGTGCATAAAATGCGCCAAATGCGTGGACGTGTGTCCTGTAAGGCTCGTGCCGACAGAAATAACGAAAAACGTAAAAGAAAAACGATGGGCCGCGGCGAAACAGCTTTGTGTGACCGACTGCATGGAATGCGGCGCCTGCGCGTATGACTGCCCGGCCAGGATACCTCTCGTGCAGTATATAAAGGAAGGAAAATCCGCCGTAATGGCGATGGAAGGTAAACCATGAAGAAACTGACCATAAGCGCTTCACCTCATGTTTTCTCAACGGTTGATACCCGGGGCATGATGAAAAGCGTTATCATGGCGCTCTTGCCGGCAGTGGCCGCAAGCCTTTATTTTTTCAGGCAAGACGCAGCAGGAGTTATTATCAGTTGTCTTGCCGGCTGCGTGTTAACGGAATATCTGATCCAGAAGGTAAGACGCGTTCAGGTGAGGATAAGCGACCTCAGCGCCGTGTTAACTGGCATTCTGCTGGCGCTGGTTCTTCCGCCGTCTATACCCTTGTGGATGGCTTTTCTCGGGGGGGTTTTTTCTATTGCTCTGGGCAAAGAAGTGTTCGGCGGACTTGGGCAGAACATTTTCAATCCCGCTCTTTTGGGGAGAGCGTTTCTCATGGCCGCGTTCCCCGTTGCGCTGACGACCTGGGTAAAACCTTTCTCTCTTGATGCCGTCACGACGGCGACGCCCTTGGGCCTGGCGAAATTTGAACAGGTAGTTACACCGTCAATGTCGCTGTTTCTGGGGAACGTCGGAGGGTCTCTCGGAGAGACGTCTGCCCTGGCGCTTCTGGCCGGCGGCGCGTATCTCCTCTACAAAAAGATAATTGATCACAGAATACCGCTTGCATATGTCGGCACCGTTCTCGTTTTCGCGGCCATTACACATCTCTGCGCGCCGGCGCGGTTTGCTCCGCCGATATTTCACGTGCTTGCCGGAGGCGTCTTGATAGGCGCTATTTTCATGGCTACGGATCCCGTGACCTCGCCCGTTACGCCGGCGGGCCGGTGGATATTCGGTGTAGGATGCGGCCTGGTAACGATGATAATCCGGTTCCGGGGAGGACTGCCGGAAGGGGTCATGTATGCCATACTTTTGATGAACGCGATCACGCCTCTTATAAACAGGATGACGAAACCGAAAAGATTCGGAGTAACGAATGACAGATAAAAAAAGCAGCGTGGTAAAAATAATACTTTCTCTGACGCTGGTAGGGATGGTTTCCGGGGCGCTTCTCGTGTCAGTATACAATTACGCCATGCCGAAGATAAAAACCAATGTCAGGGCCGGGACGGAGAATGCAATTAAAAATATTTTTCCCGAAACGGAAGAAATAAAAAACACCAAAGAAGAGGGTGTTTTCCGGGCCGTGGGAGAGAACGGCAAGTTTCTTGGATATGCCATTTTGGCCGAGGGGAACGGATATCAGGGAATAATAAAACTGATAGTCGGGGTTAATGACGACATGTCAGAGATGACGGGCATGGAAGTGCTTGAGTCGCAGGAGACGCCCGGGTTGGGCGCGGAGATATCGGGCGAGGCGTTCAGAAAACAGTTTGAAGGGCTTTCTCTCAAACATGCCATGGAATACCTGAAGAACCAGAAACCGCAAGAGCCGTATCAGATAGAAGCGATCACCGGCGCTACGATCTCTTCTCGGGCGGTTGTCAACCTGCTGAATGAACGGCTTGACTCGGTGCGCGAAAAACTGAAACTGAAAAAAATATGATCAAAGACTTTGTAAAAGGACTATGGCGGGAGAACCCGGTATTCGTACAGGTGCTCGGCATGTGCCCGACTCTTGCCGTGACCACGAAAGCCCTGTTCGGATTATCAATGGGCATGGCGACGCTCTTTGTCCTGGTCTCTTCCGGGATGGTTATCTCGGCGATACGGCGGTTTGTTCCGCGACAGGTGCGGATACCGATATTCACGGTGATCATAGCCACTTTTGTGACCGCGGCGGATTATTTTCTTAAAGCGAATTTTTACGAGATAAGCAAGGCGCTCGGGCCGTATGTGCCGCTTATAGTCGTGAATTGTATAATTCTCGGACGGGCGGAAGCGTTCGCCTCAAAACACGGCGTTGCGCGGTCTTTCTTAGACGCTGCGGGCATGGGCATAGGGTTTACCTTGGCGCTGATCGTGCTGGGGAGCGTTAGGGAACTCTTGGGTGCGGGAACCATTTTCGGGTATCGCGTGATGTGGGCGGGGTTCACCGACTGGATAGTCATGGTTCTGCCGGCAGGCGCGTTCATAACACTGGGGCTTCTTGTCGGAGTATTTAACATGATGGACAAAAGATTCATGAAGCGAGCGGAAGAGAAATGAAGACCTTTGAAGAACTCATACTGATCTTTATCGCGGCCAGCATCACGAATAATTTCGTGCTGACGTATTTTCTCGGAATATGTCCGTTTATCGGGGTGTCAAACAGTATAGACAGTTCCATAGGTCTTGGCGCGGCAACAACATTTGTGATGACCATAGCCGCAACCGTTACGTGGATCATATACCATTATCTTCTGGCGCCGTATAATCTGGTATTTCTTCAGTATGTTGTTTTTATCATAGTGATCGCGAGTTTAGTGCAGTTCGTGGAGATGGTTATCCGGAAGATCTCACCGCCACTCTACAGGGCGCTGGGAATATATCTGCCGCTCATAACCACGAATTGCGCCATACTCGGGCTTACGCTTTTCATGGTTCTCAGGAATTACACGTTTTTAGAATCGGTTGTTTTCGGGTTGGGCGCGGGGGTAGGGTTTACTCTGGCGCTTGTTATCATGGCCGGGATACGGGAGGAACTGGCCTTTTGCGACATACCCGAACCGCTCAAGGGTTCAGGCATAACGCTGATCATAGCCGGCATGCTCGCGCTAGCCTTCATGGGGTTCGGCGGCATTATCAGCGGGTGACGTGCGGATGACGGACGAGAGACGAAGAAAGCGTAAAATCCTAAATACTAAATGCGAAATACTAAACAAATAATAATGATTCAAAACCCAAAGCCCAAACCATATTTATATAGCCCTTGCTTGAAGTATTTCGGGTTGGGATTTGAGATATTGGAAAATTAGGGTTTGTTTAGGGTTTAGAAATTCGGATTTAGAGTTTTTCGAAAGAATGTCCCGTGATAGGTGATATATGGATAAGTTAATGTTAATGTCGGTATCCAGCATGGCGGCGCTTGCGATCCTGTTCGCGTCTATTCTGGCGTTTGCCGACAAAAAACTTAAGGTAAAAACCGATCCGCGGATAGAAGAAGTTATCGGGCTTCTTCCCGGGGTCAACTGCGGGGCATGCGGGTATCTCAGCTGCCGCGCGTTTGGTGAAGGTATCGTCAAAAAAAATGAAGATCCCGGAAAATGCCGCGTGATCGGCGAGGAAACGCGGGAAAAGCTGTTTAAACTTCTGGGAAAAGAAGAGACAGAACGCTATCCGCGCCTGCCTCTCGTGCATTGCGATGCGGGAACGAAAGACAAAAAATATACGGCCGAATATAATGGCGTGCGCACCTGTTCCGGAGCGGATCTTGTTTTCGGCGCGGGACTGCGGTGCGAATACGGGTGCATGGGGTTCGGCGACTGCGCGAGCGTGTGCGCTTTCGGCGCTCTCAGCATGGAGGACGGGCTTCCGAAAGCCGATCCGGCAAAATGCACGGGCTGCGGGAAATGCGTTCCGGCGTGTCCGCGCGGGATCATCAGCATGCAGGAAAAAAGATTTGACGGGCTTTTTTACGTGGCGTGCAATTCCCTTGACGGAGCGCTCAGGGTAAAAGAATCGTGCGGCACGGGATGTATCGCCTGCGGCATCTGCGAAAAGCTGTCGCCGGGCGGCCTTTTCAAAGTTACAGAAAACCTTTCCCGTCCGGATTACGAAAGACAACGCAATCAGGAAGAAGCGGAAAAATTGCAACTTAAATGTCCGACGAAGGTGATAAAGCGGATTTGAGAAGGGGCAAAGGGCATAGGGGAGAACAAAATTCTAAATACTAAATCCGAAATACTAAACAAACAATAATGATTCAAATCACAAATTCCAAACTATTTACGTATGCTCCTTGTTTAAGTATTCTGGTTTGGGATTTAAAACATTAAAAAATTAGGATTTGTTTAGGATTTAGAGATTCGGATTTAGTATTTTTATCGGCAAGATGTCGCAGATGGAGTGTAAATCATGAATATAGTCGTATTCGTATCAGGCAACGGCAGCAACCTGCAGGCGCTTATTGATGCTCAGAAAAAGGGCGACCTGGATAACGGCAAGATCACCCTTGTAGTGAGCGACAGGCCCGGCGTGTTCGCGCTGAAACGCGCGGAAGAGGCGGGCATTAAAACTTTCATTCTGGAACCCGGCGCTTACGGTACCCGCGAGGAGTATGACAGGGAAATATCGCGGGAACTTGAGAAGCAAAAGACAGGATTGGTCGTTCTTGCCGGGTTCATGAGGATGCTCAGCGCGTATTTCGTGAAAAAATATGAAGGGCGCATACTCAATATACATCCGTCGCTTTTACCCGCCTTCAAGGGAGCGCACGCCATAAAAGACGCGTTTAGCCAGCGGGTAAAGATTACGGGGGTAACAGTGCATTTCGTAACCGAGGAGCTGGACGCCGGCCCGATAGTGCTTCAATCCGAAGTGCACGTTGATGAAAGCGACACGCTTGATATGCTGGAAGGCAAGATCCACGCCGAAGAACACCGGCTATATCCCGAAGCAGTGCGCCTTTTTGTCCACGGAAAATTACGAATAGAAGGTGACAGAGTGCGAATTATTTCGTAGGGGCGAAAAATTTTTCGCCCGTACGATTTTTATTTCCAAAAGAACAAACGGAAGGAAGAAGGAATGTCAACGAAGATCAAAAATGTAAAAGCGCGGGAGATCCTGGACTCAAGAGGCAACCCGACAGTTGAGGTGGATATGGTTCTTGAGGACGGTTCGTTCGGCCGGGCAGCGGTTCCAAGCGGCGCCTCTACGGGAGAACATGAAGCGGTTGAACTGCGAGATGGTGATAAAAACCGATACGGCGGCAAAGGGGTAACGAAGGCCGTTGATAATGTTAACACGGTGATAGCGGCCAAGGTAAAAGGCATGGACGCGGCAGAGCAGGAAGAGCTGGACGACGAGCTTATCCGGCTTGACGGCACGGAGAATAAGGGGAGGCTCGGCGCCAACGCTATTCTCGGCGTATCCATGGCCGCCGCGAAAGCCGCCGCTGATTCGCAAAACCTGCCGCTTTTCAGATATCTGGGAGGCGATGACGCGGTGATACTGCCCGCTCCGATGATGAATATTATCAACGGCGGAAGTCACGCGGACAACAACGTGGATCTCCAGGAATTCATGATCATGCCGCTCGGGGCGAATTCCTTTAAAGAAGCCCTGAGGATGGGAGCGGAGGTTTTTCACGCGCTCAAAAAAATACTGAAGGCAAAGAAACATTCCACTTCCGTGGGAGACGAAGGCGGGTTTGCCCCGAATCTCAGGTCAAACGAGGAAGCGGTTGAGGTTATTCTTGAAGCCATTGGGGCAGCGGGATACAAGGCGGGAAAGGATATCTCCATAGCGCTTGACCCGGCTTCAAGCGAGTTTTATAAAAACGGAATGTATGTGCTCAACGCCGAAAAAGACCCGAAAAAAACCGCTCAGCAGATGGTGGATTTTTATGCCGACTGGACGGAGAAGTATCCGATAGTATCCATTGAAGACGGTCTTGCGGAAGACGACTGGGACGGATGGAAGACGATGACCGACAGGCTCGGTAAAAAAATTCAGCTGGTCGGGGACGATCTTTTCGTGACCAATACCAAACGCCTTAAAGAGGGCATAGAAAAAGGCGTTGCCAATTCCATTCTGATAAAAGTGAACCAGATAGGCACGCTCACGGAAACCATGGCGGCGATCAAGATGGCCAAAGAAGCCGGATACACGTCCGTTATTTCGCACCGGTCGGGTGAAACGGAAGATACAACCATAGCGCATCTGGCGGTGGCTACCGGCACGGGACAGATAAAAACCGGCTCTCTTTGCCGGACAGACCGTGTTTGCAAATACAATGAGCTCTTGCGCATAGAAGAAACCCTTGGAACGCGCGCGGTATACGGCGGACGGATATGGAAGGAAAGAAAAGGATAATATTGGGCGTGTTCGCCCTTTTTGCGGTGCTGGGCCTGGTCTTTCTGCCGGGATACTCGCGATTACAGAGGCTGCGTGAGGAGAACGAGCAGTATCTGAGGCGTATTGAGTTTCTGGAAAGCCGCAACGTGCAGCTCGGAGAAGAGCTTGTAAAGATGCGGGAAGACCCGGAGCACGTGGAGAGAAAGGCCCGGCAAAAGCTCGGAATCGTCAAAAAAGGTGAGCTCATATACAGCGGTTAGCATTTCAAAAAGCCGGCATTCCCCTTTGACTCCTGCCCCTCTATAGGTTATTATGTATTAATAGTAGGGGCGAATAATTATTCGCCCCTACGGTTTTTGTTACGCGAGAGCGTAATATTTTTTTACGCCCAAAACGTTAGCCGTGCAAATAGCAATATATGGCCAAAACAATGAAATTATACCCCAGCACACACAAAATATGTTTTAAAACCGTTGCGATAAGTATCGTGATGCTCATGGTGCTTCACGATGTTTCTTCCGCCGCCGGACCACGCCCTGCCAAAAGCATTCCGCATACCCTCAGCGCGCCTTCAGGTTTTGTTTCCGCTGCGGACGGTCTCCGGGAGAACGCGACGTTTTTGTATCTAGGCAAGCTGATAAGAGAGGCCCTGGACCTCTTCGGCGACAAGATCAGCGTGGATGGGGTTAAAGACCTCGTTGCAGGACAGACCTCTCATGTAGATCTTACAGGATTCCTGTGGAGAGAGATAGAGAGGCGGGGGAATACCCTCTACTTGCCGTGTATCGACGAAAATAGTGGCAAGAGAGTAGAGATCCCATACCATTTGCCGGGAACGGTTCAATCCGAGACCCCGGCCGCAAGTTTACCTAAAACCGCGCGCAAAAGTTCACCGCAGGCCGCCGCTATGCTCAAACCTCACGAAAATACCATGTCCATGGAGGTCTTTAACTTTGACAAAGATCTTTTCCACGAAGATAAAACAAAACCATGGCATGACCCCAATCTGATAGAGCTCTGGCTGCAGGCCGCGCATGAAGTGTTCGCAGAAAGAGAAAATACCGGAGAAAAGATCCCGGATCGCCTGATCATATATCCCCGGGGAGGCGTTCTCTACAGAAAATGGGAAGAGGGAGACCTTGACCTCACGTTTTATTTCAGTGATGAGCTGTATGAAGAAACCGCCTGCGTGCCGTATGCTGCGATAGCGGACCGTTTTATATCCCTGGCCTCCGCGGCCGGTCTTACCGTGGTGGAAGATGAAGGATACGACCCCGACCAAGCAGCCGAATGGAGCCAACAGAACGACAGGTTTAATCAATTCCCCATCAGCATTTTAAACACCGAGGGTAACCCGATCAAGCTTGATATATACGACGGCCCGATATCGTTTATAAACCCGGCTGTCGTGGAAGAGTGGGGCGGGGTGGGATTTGTTTACGATCCTGACGGCAATTATTTCAGCGCGCCGGCCGCGACGGACATGTTTAACCGCCTCGTTACGGGGATAGACACGGAAAAACTTGTAAAAGCAAAATTAGACGATTTCGTCCGGACTACGGAAAACATGGAAGAATATATAACGCGGATCCGGGCGGCGCAGCTCAGCATATCGCGGTTGGATTTCATGCCCTATCTTCAAAGCGTCTATCGCAAGCCGTTCGTGCGCGCTATCACCTTGTGGAGATTAACGGGTCAGACGGATAAGCTGAACGCGACGATAGCGATATTGGAGGATATTGACAATAAGGCCCTCGCCGGTTTTTATGCCGACCCGTATCAGATGATGGATGAACTTGACTTTTATTATGACCATTTTCTGGAAGTTTTTGAAGAAGAAACGCACGAAAGGCACCTCACGCATGTGGAACGGGAAATACGCGATCGCATTGCCGCGAGATCAATTCACCCCGGCGCAGGAAAAGAAGCGCCGGAGGAAGAACCTGTGGCGAAACCCTCCAAACCCATGCCGCCCGGCTCGCCATACGCGATGTACGAGCTGCTTCTTGCTAAAGCCGCGCCTGTCACCGCGCAGGAGATCGCCGATGAAAAGGGCCTTTCTCTTGAACACACGGTAACCCCTGATATTAGAACACTCGTCGTCTACCTGGGCCTTGCCGAAGAGATAACTGACGAAGATGGAACGGTAAGGTGTAAGGCCGTGGAATTCAGCCAGCCGGTGCGCGCAAAAATAATGCCGATCTTGAGAGATCTGAGGATACACCCCACGGTTGCGGAAAAGCAGGCCGCGCGAAAACAGCTGGAGGACTTGAAAATAGGCATAGAACCCTTTCAAGAAGAGCTTATAACGAAGGACGAGATCCTTGAGAGAGTCAAGAAGAGAGCGGTTCCCTGGGGTAATGTTACAACGGAAGCGCGGCTCTATATTGTTGAGTTATTAGCCGAGGCGTTAGGGAAAAAACCGGGTGAATTGAACTCATGGCACTTTTATCAACGGTTGTCGATCTTCGGTGGCAGATCGGTACAGGGGCTTCTCGTCTGCATCATGGAGGAAAAAGGGTTTTCCGGTGAAGGAAGTCGGACGAGAGCAGTCAAAGCCCTTAAAGACGATCTGGGCATAGAGGATCTTCTGCCGCCCCCGAAAAAAGAACTCAAATTTACAAGGGAGGACTGGACAACAACGCGGGAAATATTGAGAAAATACCCGGGCTCCAAAAAACTACCCAATGATGTGGAAAAATTCGTGTTACAACGCCTCGCAAATGCCGATATTACCCGGCTTGTTTATGATGCGCGGGGTGCAGACCCGAACTCGGCCAGTTTTCAGGTCCTGTATTTTGCGTTTAAAAACGTAGCATTGCATATAATCGGAAAAACCGGACGATATGTAGAAAATGAAATACTCTATGATGCTTTATGGGATGCGCTTGAAAGAACGGTAAGAGGTTTTAAGGAAGAAAAAGGCGTAGAGTTCATCTCTTATTTCGGAGCGGCATTCAAAAACCGCCTTCAGAGATATCAGGCAAAACGCAACACAGAAAAAAGACGTCTTTTACAATTTTCGGATGGCCTGAAGGATGGGTCCGCGCCGCATGGCACGGTAACCATGGATCAGGCGAGTTTTCGGACATACAAAGCTGCGGCTTCGGCTGAAAGTAGGATTGATTCCGGCATCGATCTTAAGGAAAAAGCAGATGCCTTGCGGGAGATCTTATCGCCGCTAGGAAAAAGAGAAAGAAACATCCGGATATTCCTGCGGTATTATTTTGGACGCAAAGACGTGAGTTTCACGGAAATTGCCAAGGATCATAACGTGACAAGAGACCGAGTGCGGCAGATATCTAATCATATCAGAGAAATGGTGACGGATAGTAACAACCCGAGAGTAAAAGCGGCGTTTCTCGGGATAGCCGGTAGATTGG
>JBDRNI010000086.1:0-4265 GCA_043811335.1 Candidatus Omnitrophota bacterium
CTAAACAAATGCTAATTCCTAATGTCCCAAATTCCAAACCAGAACATTTCACTCAAGAGCTGTATAAAGAAGTTTTGGATTTTGGGATTTGAGTCATTATTGTTTGTTTAGTATTTCGGATTTAGTATTTAGAATTTTACCTCTTTCTTCGCCTATCGTCCCTCATCCTTCGTCTCTCGTCCGTCGTCAATATGCTCTATGCTCTCTGCACTATGCTTCCGCAAAGGCTGGACTTATATGAAGCCCTTCAGAATTGGCTTCAATTTTTCCGCTGTTGCGGCCGGAATATCATCTTTAGCGGTAACAATGGCATAACGCAGGGTTTCCCCGCACGCGCATGAACGTTTCTCGGGCATATTTCTAATGGTATTGGAAAGCATGGCCTTGGCGGTCTCTATGTTCTTCCGCAGATTCTCTATTATCATTTCAATGGAGACATCCTCGGCATCAGGCCCCATACGCCAGCAATCATAATCCGTTATCATGGCCATGGTGGCGTAACAAATACCGGCTTCCCGAGCCAGACGCGCCTCGGGCATATTCGTCATCCCGATCACATCCGCTCCCCAGCTTTTATAGAGATACGACTCCGCCTTGGTGGAAAAAGCCGGGCCCTCCATGTTGATATAAGTTCCCCCGTCATGTATTTTTACGTTAAGATCCTGATTGTTCTTCAGTATAACATCCCGCAAAGCGGAACAAATCGGATCCGCAAACTGAATATGCGCAACGATCCCGTCGCCGAAAAAAGTCGTCTCTCTTCCCTGGTTTGTTCTGTCTATAAATTGGTCAACGAGCAGAACATCCAGCGGACAAATATCTTCCTTGAGGCTGCCGACGGCCGTCACGGATATAATACGTTCAACCCCAAGCGTCTTGAATCCGTAGATATTGGCCCTGTTATTGATCTCCGTGGGAAGCAGGTCATGTCCACGGCCGTGTCTCGGCAAAAAAACCACTTCCCTGCCGGCAAGCTTCCCCACGATAAATTCGGAAGACGGTGCGCCAAAAGGGGTTGATATTTTTTTTCTGCCTGTTTCCTCAAGACCCTCCAGATCATAAAGAGCGCTGCCGCCTATCACGCCGATAATACTCATCCTTTTAATACCTCCACGATCTTATTTCTTGAAGATAAACCCGTTACGATCCTTACCATATTTTTTTTTACTCCATATTCTTTCGCAAGAAGAGCGATTACCGCTTTATTGGCCTTCCCTTTTTCCGGAGCCGACTTTACATAAGCTTTTGTTATACCGTTTTTTTTGATGATCCGTTCACAGGACGATTTCGGAACAACTTTTATGCTGATTCTTACTGTTTTCATTTTCCGCGCGGCCGGATCGATCGGGATCTAGCCCAAATATCCCGCGACCCAATACAGTATTTTAATTATGAAGCTTTTCAAAACACTCAGAACAAGGAATGCCACGATCGGCGAGAAATCCATCCCCCCTACCCGAAGCGGAAGCCTCCGGAACGGCGCCAGGATCGGATCGCTTATCCGATATATGATCCGGACTATCTCATTATAGGGATCAGGGTTAACCCAGGAAAGGATTATCCTTATAACGAGAATGAAATACACAATATTAAAAACCAGATACACTAAATGGGCAAAACTTCTTATCAGTTCACCATAATGAACATATTCTTATCCCCCCGATAATTCTTTGGACCGTTCTTCCGCCTTTTTTATGGCTGACTTGATGATGCCCGTTACGTCTTTCTTATTAAGCACAGATAACGCGGCCTCCGTGGTCCCGCCCTTTGAGGCAACTTTGTGGATCAGGTTTTCCGGCGAGAGCCCTTTCTGTTTCAGGAGAGCGGCGGAACCGTATAACGTCTGCGTTACCAGTTTTTCTGACGTGGACGCGGTAAGCCCCATCTCCCGCCCGGCCTCCATCATGGCCTGAGCCAGATAAAAAAGATACGCCGGACCGCTACCGGAAAGGGCCGTCACGACGTCCAAAAGCGCCTCTTCCATCTCAACAACTTCGCCTATGCCTGAAAAAATGCTCCTTATTTCAGCGGCTGTCCGGGCCGCGCCGTCATTATATGCTATACACGTTACGCTTTCGCCGACGGACGCCGCTATGTTAGGCATGGCCCGCGCTATGGAGACCTTCCCGGGGCCCAGTTTACCATCAATAACCTCTATTCTGACCCCGGCCATGATAGACACAACTGTCTGTGTCGTAATATCCTCCGCCATCTCGTTCGCAAGCGCCTCAAAGTCATGTGGTTTAACTGCTATTACCAGGATATCGGCCTCATTCACAAGGTCGGATAGGCCTTTCCGGACAACACCTGTTTCTCCGGCAAGACCGGCCGCCTTCTCTTCATCTTTATCAAAAATAAAGATATTACCGACAGTAAACCCGTTTTTCCCCGCGATTCCCCGGGTTATTGCGCATCCCATGTTACCGCACCCTATGATCCCGACTTTTTCCTTACCCATTATCCACCTCTGGTGTCCCTTTTTTGCGATCACGCCTAAATACTATATATATTCCTATATAACAACTTGCCGGATCGTCCGGATCGGGAGACAAATACCGTATTCTTCCCCCTATTTGCGGGTTAAAGTTATCATACTTCAAGGCCGATGTCAACTGTCAAGGGTGGAAGGTCAAAGGTGAGAGAGGCAAAGAGCATAAGGCAGAGAGCAAAGTGAGTAGTGAACAGTAAGTCCTACTACTCACTGCTCACTACTCACTGCTCACTACTCACTGTTCACTGTAATTTGGACTTTACGCTTTTGTCGCTATTTCGTTATATATCGCTATTCGGCGGCGAAGTTCATCAAAATCTATTTTTTCAACATTCGCCTTGAACACAAACCAGTTCATGGAACCACCGGATAGGGATTTTGTGATTTCACCGAGTTCTACCGGTATCTTTCCATCGCCGGTGATCTTCTCAACCAGCGCGAAGAGAAGCTGAGACACTATACCGTCACCGACCATCTGGACATACAACGGAGAGTACTCCCCGTCAAGCAGATCCTTCAGGCCTTGGATATCATCCGCAGCAGTAAGCGGTTTTCCGCCTATGTCACCTATCGCGATCTGATCATTCCACACGTTATCACCGAATCTGCTACGCACCATATCCAGTGTCCGCGTGAGCTTTTCAGCAAGAGCCATCTCCCCGGCGTCCATGGACGGCACATGATCCACATTGCTTTTATCCAGATATTTCGCCAGGCCCGTATCCTCTATCAGCCGATCCAGATGTTCTTTTGAAGACACATGGCTATCGGTCACCCTGACATGCATGAATGCTGAGGCCTGTCCTTTACTGAGGCCCATGTCTCGCAAGGCGGAAGCGATGAAACGCAGATCCGCCGCCGCGTTTTTCGCCTCCACACTGACGAATTTATGCTTGCCAGCGACAGTGCCCGTTTCCACATATTGTCTGGCTTTCGCTGTAAGTGCTATCCTCTTCGTTGAAAAAACCGTTTTATGTATCGCGTCAAGCTCATATATACTTTTCCGGGCAAGCTCAAGAGAATTTATCCCCGGAAGGATCCACGCATGCCGTTTTAATATTTTTCTGAGTTCTTCATCCTGCGCGGCCGGGTTCCGCCCGATCGCTTTCATATATTCCAGGCGCATTATTTTTGCCCGATTTTCTCTGACTTCTCTGACCATTTCGTCCAGAACTGCCTCAAAATCCTCATAAGAATCCATCTTAACATCCAAAAGCACGCCTATATCTCCACAATTACCGGCCAGTTTCTCTTCAAATTCTTTCGCCAAGACAGTTCCATTTTTATGGTCCAATAATTCTACTTCTACCTCAACACCTGAAATAACAAAATGTTTCTTGATTTTATCGTTACCGGCTATTCTATGAAAATTTTTGGAAGGGATACCCACAACGATCCTGGCCTTTTCTGTCTGTCCGCTTTTATCCCCCGACCGTGAGGATTTAAGACCGTTTCCTGAAAACTTATCCGGCAAGAAACTTTTCACCAGCAACCCCAACGTCCCAAACACCAGTATCCCCAACAACACAAGAACAAACTTTGCGTCAACATCCGAAAGGGAGCCCAGATCTATCTGTCCGTCTCCAAAGGCTGCCGCAACGGAAGACAACAACAGCACTGCGCTGAGCACGCCCACCTTTCCTGCCCTGCCGGCAAATAAACGTTTCACGCCGGCCAAAAATCCTCCGACCGCCTGACTGGCGTCATCCCCGGTATCTGCCGCGGCTGAAACTTCTACTCCCTGTTCCACAGGAGTAAAAGCCCCTTCATCTGT
>JBDRNI010000087.1:0-3651 GCA_043811335.1 Candidatus Omnitrophota bacterium
GGAGTATAATTTATCACTGTCCCGCGTTCTCGCGCTTATTAAGCCCATTCAAGGCAAACCGCAAGTTTATATTACAGGAAACCGCGCCGTGCCGGATTACCGAGGCGATAAGATATGAGTAAATCAAGATCACGCAAGGTCAACAATATCATCACCGAAGGCGGCGTGGGTTCTTCTCTCTGGCGCCTGGCCATGCCGATGATGGCCGGAGCGCTCTTACAGGATCTATTCAGTATTGTAGACCTCTTCTTCGTGGGCCGGTTGGGCTACATAGCTATAGCGGCCATATCCATATCGGGTGTCATCCTCGCGGTTCTCTTGGTGCTGGCAATAGGCATTTCTTCAGGCGTAACCGCTTTAGTCGCCCACTTTACCGGAAAAAAAGATTACACTTCCGCGGATAATGTTCTTTTTCAATCGGTTGTTCTATGCGTTATCTGCTCTCTGATAATGGCCCTGCTCGGATTTTTCGGCACGGAAGGGTTACTTCGGGTATTCGGGGCAACCCCTGAGATCATTCCGGCCGCCGCCGGATACCTTAAGATAAGTTTTATCTGGTCAATCTTCATATTCCTTTTTATTGCCTTTAATCAGGCGCTGCATGGTTCCGGAGACGCGGTAACACCTCTCAAGATCCTTATCCTGGCCAACATCATCAATATCGCGCTTGACCCTTTATTTATTTTCGGGGTCTGGGTCTTTCCACGAATGGAAGTAGCCGGTTCCGCCCTGGCGACCGTCATAAGCAGAGCCATCGGAGTAGTTATTCTTCTGCGTCATTTTATTTTCGGCCACTCAAGTTTACATTTTCACAGAGGTATTTTTAGGATCAACTTCCGGCTCATGGGCAGAATGATCAAGATCGGTTTTTTCGCTTCCTTTGAGGTCCTTCTCCGGCAGTTCTCGCTGCTCATGCTTCTCCGTCTCATCACTTCGTTCGGCGCGGCAAGTGTCGCCGCCTACGGCATAGCCATACGTTTCAGAATGGCCGTCATGATGATCGGATTCGGAATGGGTATCGCCTCTTCGGTGCTGATAGGACAGAACATGGGCGCCGGCAAACCGGCCAGAGCGGCGCAGTCCGGATGGACCGCCTTGAAATACTATGAGTTCATGATAGCCCCTATTGCCATCTTATTTTTCATTTTCTCTCCCCAAATAATAGGCGCCTTCAGCGATGATCCCGAAGTTCTCAAGATCGGAACTGATTTTCTGCGTTACATAGCCGTTACCATGCCGTTTCTGGCGGCGGCTCTCATCCTGGGCAGAGGCATGAGCGGAGCCGGCGACACCCGCGCCCCGGCCGTAATGACAGGCGTTATCCAATTGGGCATACGCGTCCCGCTTGCTTATGCTCTGGTCTTTCTTTTTGGATTCGGAATTAACGGTGTATGGCTTGGGATCAATGTTTCAGATATCTTCCAGGGTCTGACAATGATATGGTATTTCAGAAAAGGCTCTTGGAAAAGTCGATACCACGAACACCGTTTTATTCTGGAACAAGAAACTCTTATTCCGATCTAATCCCTATTTTTAGAACTACCCTTATCGGCAGGGAAAGTTCCCCATAAACAAGCCAACCTTGACTATGGTGACTATATATGATATAATTTGGTCAGTTGATTGACTATATTCATGCGAATAGGGGGGATTCATTATGTATGTTCCACAACGCCAACTGGAAAATCTTAAAAAAGTAATAATGCCACAGAAGGCTGTGATCATATATGGTCCGAGAAGATGCGGAAAAACAACCCTATTGGAACATTTCGTGAAAGATATAAAAGAAAAATGTTTATTAGTAAACGGCGAAGATATAACTATCCAGGATTACTTAAGTAGCCGAACAATCGAGAAATTAAAGAGTTTTATCGGTAGCTATACATTACTGATAATTGATGAAGCTCAAAAAATAAAAGACATTGGGATGAATATCAAGTTAATACTTGACCATATACCGGGAATAAAAGTTATTGCCAGCGGGTCTTCTTCTTTTGATCTGGCGCAACAGGTGGGGGAACCGCTCACGGGCAGAAAATTTACCTTAAAAATGTTCCCTCTTGCTCAATTAGAACTTAATGCCATTGAAACCAGGCCGGAAAGCGATGCGCATCTGGAACAGCGCCTGATATATGGTTCCTATCCGGAAGTTGTTTTAGGCGAAGGAAATTCTTTCAAAAATACTTATTTAAGAGAGATAGTAAACTCATATCTCTATAAAGACATATTAGAACTCGATGGACTGCGCCATTCAGACAAGTTAATCAAATTGCTGCAATTATTAGCTTTTCAAATAGGAAAAGAGGTTTCACATAACGAACTTGGCAGCCAGTTAGGCATGAGTAAAAATACTATTGACCGCTACCTGGAACTACTGGAAAAGGCGTTTGTTATTTTTAAGCTGCAAGGTTTTAGCCGTAATTTACGAAAGGAGATATCCAAAAATCCAAGATATTATTTTTACGATACAGGCATAAGAAATGCTTTGATAAATAATTTTAATCCTTTATCAATACGCGATGATATCGGCATTTTATGGGAAAACTATATAATTGTTGAAAGGTTAAAAAAACAGGAATATCTTCGCATGCAATCAAATAATTATTTCTGGAGAACATACGATCAGAAGGAAATAGATTTTATAGAAGAATACGGCGGAAGATTACATGGATATGAAATAAAATGGTCGGTTAAAAAAGCCAAGATACCCAAAGAATGGCTCGAAACATACGACAAATCAGAATGCAAAATAATAAGCAAGAACAATTATTTAGAGTTTATTTCTTGAATTGAGCCCCGCGAGCATCCCCAAGGTTACTGCTAAATTTTCTGTTCAAGCCCCGCATCCGTCACCTTTGCGGGCGCCGTTGCTGATCCGGAAGTGCCAAGATAATAAGTGGCCTGAAAAGCGATATCGCGGAGCAGCTGCTTCAGGTCCTTTGTCATCTCGCTTTTTATCCGTTCGCGTGCTTTCGTGTCTTCTTCAAAAACGCCCATCTTCTCAAGCTGCCTCTTTACCGCGGGATGGTTGGATGCCAACGCGATCCGCGGCATGACCCGCATGTCGTCCACGTTCACGACGGTATCCCTGAACGCGGGCCCGTTCTTTAAAACAACTCGCACCCCGACCCCGCCGCCGTAATATACTCTCAACAACAATACCGCAATAATAACTATTGCTCCGATAATTATTTCATTCTTATATTTCTTCATATCCTGCTCTCCTTCCATTTCTTCTGCAAATTCCATGCCGGCTTCTTCAAATGATATATGACCAACGGCGCCAGACACATCAGAACCACGCCTGTAATCAGAAATCCTTCATAAAAATAGATATTACCCGTTTTTAACTGGGCCGGCGGGAAAAATCCTATGCACAGTGTAAACAGGGCTCCGAGAAGACCTATGCCCGCGGTGATCCACATCCCGAAATTTCCGCCGGGGATCTTATACGGACGCGGAACATCCGGCCTGGAATAACGTAACTTTATCGCGGAGATGTAAAAAAATATATACATGATCAGATAAAGCAGTATGCAAAGCGCCGATAATATCCAATAAGAGCTGCTTACGGTCGGCATGAGCAGGAAGATAAACGCAAGAGCTGTGACAATAGCGGCCTGGACCATGAGGTTCAGTTTAGCATATTGA
>JBDRNI010000088.1:0-2814 GCA_043811335.1 Candidatus Omnitrophota bacterium
GTGCTCGCCGTAACCGTTCTTTCTTCATGCGGACGGAAACGCCCGATGGATCCCGAAGCCGACAAATACCAGAAAGAGGGCGTCAAGTGCACGAAAGAAGGACGTTTTGACGACGCGATCTCAAATCTTGATAAAGCCATAAAAATTTCCCCCAAGCAGTCTACGCTGTACGTGGACAGAGGCACCGCCTGCCTTCTGAAAGGCGTGCATCCTCAGGCCATTACCGATTTTAATAAGGCCGTAAAACTCGACTCGAAAAATGCTTCGGCCTTTTATAACCGCGGGAACGCTTATTATCT
The DNA here is from genome assembly GCA_043811335.1 of Candidatus Omnitrophota bacterium. Classification (GTDB taxonomy): domain Bacteria; phylum Omnitrophota; class Gorgyraeia; order Tantalellales; family Tantalellaceae; genus CAZGOZ01. The sequence goes on from JBDRNI010000088.1 coordinate 300, forward strand.
CAGCGGGGACAGCAACAAAGCTTTGCGCGATTACGCGAAGGCTCTGGAACTTGACCCGGAAAATATCGGAATATACCATAATCGGGGATTCGTTTACAACGCTCTGAACCTCTATAACCAGTCCATACCCGATTTTGACAAAGCGATAGAACTGGGTGGGGAATCCCCTGCTCTTTATTATGAACGCGGACGCGCTTATCTGGCAATCGGTCAGGCTGACCTCGCCTTGTCGGATTTTGACATGGCAATACAGCTTGATCCCGCGCCCGCCGCGTTCCATCTCCACCGCGGATACGCCTATCTCATGCAAGGCGCGAATGAAAAAGCCATTGAAAATTTTACCAAGGCCATAGAAATAAATCCCGACTATCTCCCCGCGTACCAGGGACGCTGGACTGTTTATCTCAAACAGGAACTCTATGATAAGGGTATCGTCGATCTTGACACGGCGATAACAAAAGCGCCGCAATTCGCGCCGGCTTACCAGACACGTTCATACGCCTATCTAATGAAAGGCCTCTACCAGAAAAGTCTGAGCGATATCAATAAGGCGATTGAACTGAACCCCGATAACTCGATTTTTCACATGGATCGCGGATACGCTTACCTGATGGAAGGGCTTAATGACAAAGCTATCACCGAATTTGATAAGGCAATAGAAATTGATTCCGGAAACGTGATAGCTTATTTTAATCGCGCATGCGCTTATAACGAAAAAGGCCTTAACGCGAAGGTAAACGCGGATCTCAGTGAGATCGTTAAATTAGCGCCGCAAGCGGCGGGCATCTACACGCAAAATATACAGGCCGGACGTTCTGAAACAGAATCGCTTGAAGCATTCAAGGGGTTCGTTCTGGGAGAATTCAGAAAACAAAAAGAATTGTATCTCGGAAGAAAAACACAGTGAAGAAATAAGCTGTTGTCTGAAGATGTTATCTCTTCAACATGTTCCTTAGACGCTCTATAAGGTCTTCTTTCTTAAGAAAGGTCTTTTCGCCCGTAGACCTTTCTTTGACCTCTACCTTTCCTTCTCCGAGGGATTTGGCTCCTATTATGACCTGAACCGGAAATCCGACAAGGTCAGCATCCTTAAACTTTACTCCCGCGGATTTCGTCCGGTCGTCCAGGATCGCGTCAATGCCGGCTTTCCCAAGTTCTGTATAGATCTTTTCCGCGGCGTCCTGCATCCGGCTGTCTCCGGCTTTCACGATTATCACCACCACTTCGCAGGGGCTCAAGGCAGGCGTCCATATTATCCCGTCCTTATCGTGACTGGTCTCTATCATGGCGGCAAGTATTCTGTTAATGCCGATGCCGTAACACCCCATGGTCACAAACCGTTGTTTGCCATTCTCGTCCAGAACATCCGCCCCCAACGGCTCGGAATATCTGGTGCCGAGCTTAAAAGTATGCCCTACTTCTATCGCGTTTTTCAGTTCTATCCCGGCATCACACCGGGGACACGGATCAGTTTCGGTTATAACCCGGATATCAGCCCATTTATTTACTTTAAAATCTCTGCCCGGGTTAACATTCCTCAGGTGCCTGTGGTCTTTATTGGCTCCGGTGACAGCGTTGACGATATCGCGCACAGCATTATCGGCCATAATTTTTAGCGGCAAGCCCACGGGTCCGGAAAAACCTACGCTGCTTCCGGTAAGTTCCTGTATCCTGTCTTCATCGGCAAGCTCAAGAGTGCCGGCCTTAAGACAATTTTTTATCTTTGTCTCATTTGCGGTGTGCGAGCCGAGAACAAGCACGGCAACCGGTTCGCCATCCGCAAGATATATAAGCGTTTTTATCATGTCCGATGGTGACACCTTCAGGAAAGTACTGACTTCCTTCACGGTGCTTACACCGGGAGTGGCAACTTCTGCCATTTTTTCGGGACGGACTGTAGCTGCTGCTGTTTTTCCTGCTCCGACAGAAGCGATCTCCACGCTCGCGGCGTAGCCGCACGAAGTACACACGGCTATCCTGTCTTCTCCGATCTCCGACGGAACCATGAATTCGTGCGACACCGTTCCGCCCATGAGCCCTGGATCCGCTTCCACGGCAATATACGGAAGGTTACATCTCTTAAATATACGACAGTAGGCATCATACATTGCCTTGTAACTTTTTTCCATGGCCGCGGGATCCGCGTCAAAACTGTATGCGTCTTTCATTATAAACTCGCAACTGCGCACCACACCAAACCGCGGACGGACTTCGTCCCGAAATTTCGTCTGTATCTGAAAAAGACGCACCGGAAGATCTTTATACGACTGTATCTCTTTTGAAACAATATCAGTTATGACCTCTTCGTGCGTCGGGCCTAAAAGCATTTCCTTCCCGTGCCGATCCTTGTATTTGATCAAAACTTTTCCCATATCATCATACCGGCCGGTACGTTTCCATAGTTCCGGCGGCTGCAGCGCCGGCATCAGGAGTTCAACCGAGCCCGCCCGAACCATCTCTTCACGAACAATGGCCTCGGCCTTGCGCAGCGCCCTGTAGCCCATCGGCAGGTAGA
>JBDRNI010000089.1:0-2384 GCA_043811335.1 Candidatus Omnitrophota bacterium
GTTTACCGTGGGAAGAGGCTATTGTGCGATATTCCGGGATAGTGATACCATGTTCCATGGATATTCAACAAGCTCATAAGATGGGAAAACTTTTCAATGGTGCGACTGGTAATTTCCGAAGCGTGTGGAATAATGCCCAGTATCGCCATTTCAGAGAACAAATCGCTGATAATATCAACGATGTGGATATATGTGTGAATTGCACAAAGAGGGACAATAACATTCATTATTGTGTGGGGGGCTGATGAGCGAATACAACTTAATATCTTCCGAAGATATAAGTAACCTGTCTCGGGGAGAAATCATAAAATACTACAGGGATCATGTTAGCCCCGGTTTGGCTAATTTCATGAAGATCCTGGGGTTTGACAGGGTGGAAATTGATCATGCCGAAGGAATGTATATCCACACCAAATGCGGCAGAAAAATACTGGATTTTTCGGGAGGATTGAGCGTTCTGAATCATGGCCATAATCATCCGCGTATTTTAAAGGTTAGGAAAAAATTTAATGAAGAAAAACGCCTGGAGATATGCAAGGCCTTTATTTCCCCATATCAAAGCGTACTTGCCAGAAATTTAAGTGAAATATTTCCGGGAGATCTGAAATATACTTTTTTTTGCAACAGCGGGGCCGAGGCGAATGAAGGGGCGCTGAAAAGCGCCCTGTTATACCATGGGAAAAGTAAAGATAAGATCGTTTATACGGATATCGGATATCACGGGAAAACATTCGGGGCGATGTCGGTTTCCGGGCCTGGCGGTTACAAGGAACTTTTCAAGACGATTGACGGTTGCATAGAAGTTCCTTACGGGGATATAGACGCGGTTAAAAAATTGTTTGAAGAAAGAAGCCGGAACGGCAAGAACGATATCGCCGCCATGATATTGGAAGCCATTGACGGAGATCATGTGGTGATCCCGCCCGAAGGGTATCTTAAAGCGTTGGCGCTATTATGCAGGCGGTATGGGGTTATCATGATAATAGACGAGATCTTTACGGGGTTTGGCAAGACAGGAAAAATGTTCGCCTTTGAACATGAAGGTATCATCCCGGATATAGTCACGTTTTCCAAATCGTTGGGAGGAGGAAAGGCCTCGATCGCCGGTTACATTGTCACTTCACGGATATTTAAGGCGACCTACGCTTCAATGAAAAGATGCACGGTCCACACAACGACCTTCGGGGGGCTGGGAGAAGAGTGCGCTACAGCGGTAGAAGCCCTGAATATTATCAATGATGAGGGTCTAGTGGAAAACGCGCGAGAAAAAGGACATTATCTGTTATCCAGAATGCTTCTTTTGAAGGATAAATATCCCGGATATATTGAAAATATCAGGGGTATCGGATTGTTGTGTCTTGTTGAATTAAGGAAAGCGACAGAAATTTTTGATCATGAACTTATAAAAAAAATACCGAATATTGACGACATGTTAACCGGTCTGATCCCGGCTCTGATAATTTCCGATTTATTCAGGACATTTGATACGTTGGTCTATCCGGGAGGCCGGAGTGATGTTTTACTGCTGAGCCCGGCGTTGATTGTCACCAAAGACGAAATTGATGTCTTCGTTAGTGCTTTAGACAGAATATTGAGCAAAAATCTTGTTAATTTGGCTGGTGGCATGATTATCGGAGGCATTCGTGACGGATTAATTGCGAAAGGAAACAGCGAAAAATGAACATGAAAGAACGATATGCTCATATTAGATCGTGCGCGCGGTTAGCGTTAAATATTCTTAAGTGCAGAGTGACCCATGTGTATAAGCCGCTTGTGGTTCTTTTACATATGACTGATAGGTGTAATCTCCGGTGTAGGTATTGTGAAGGGCACTTCTCCGGCAGGCAGATAAAGGATCTTACGATGGATGAGATTCGGAAGATTATAGACGAATGCAAGGAGTTGGGGGCGTGTCATTTTATTATCCACGGAGGCGAGATCCTTTTGCGGAATGATATCGGAAAGATCGTGGATTATCTGAAGGAAAAAGATCTTTACGTTGACCTAGCTACCAACGGCGCTTTGTTGCCGGATAAAATTAACGAAATAAAGAATGTTGACAGTTTATGTATCAGTTTAGACGGGAGAGAAGAGAATAATGATTTTACGAGGGGTAAGGGTTCTTACCTGGCGGCCATGAGGGCGATAGAAGCCGCCCGTGCAGAAGGAATAAAACTTTCCGTTCACGCGACACTTACAAAAATAAATTTAGGCGACATAGAATATCTCTGCGAACAGGCCCGAAGAATGGGATATTACCAGCAATTCAGTTTATTGCTTAAACCATTGAGGCAGTTTCAAAATGAGCTGGTGTTGAACGATGAAGAGATTAGGACGGTTTTGCGGCAGATCATCGGATTTAAACGCAAAGGATATCCCGTGTT
>JBDRNI010000090.1:0-2015 GCA_043811335.1 Candidatus Omnitrophota bacterium
GACCAGAACATCCCCGGCGTAAAAATAACCAATAACCAAGATACAAGGTACAAATAATATCCAATCACCAATAACCAAACGCTGTTTTCCCTTGTTTGGTTATTGAACTTTGGTTATTGTTTCTTGTTCGTATCTTGTTTCTTGTATCTTGGTTATTTCTGGTAAACATATGTTGCCCCGCGCCCGTCACGGTGTTACAATGAGTTATAATTCTCTGTTGGGTTCGTGACAAGCGGTTAAGGATTGTGCCAACACTAAGAAACCGGGAGCTTACCTTCGGCGGTTCTTAGGGATCGTCGGGACGGCACCCACCTGGATTACCAGGCAACCAATTCTTTTCAGCACACGGCTTGATGGTGCGGGGTCGGATCAAACCGACCCCGTTTTGTTCGTAGGGGCAATCTCGGGGGACATGTCATTTGGGGACACCCCTGAGCACGAAAATCGGGTGTTTTTACCCATTTTTCATAAAGGAAATAAAAGACGTAGGGGCTGGGTTCCCCAGCCCTTTGCGCCGTTCAGGGCGGGGAAACCCCGCCCCTACGAATTTTATTTTCTTGGCGGACGCGAAGGACGAAAACATGAATAAAAAAGCGATAGCGTTGATATCCGGTGGGTTGGACAGTTTGCTTGCCGCAAAAGTTATAATGGACCAGGGCATAGAAGTTTTTGGCGTGTGTTTCGTCATGCCGTTCGCTTCTCGTGACGTTGACTCGTTCCAGCGGCGTGTCAAGGGGGCGGCCGAAGACGCCGGCGTTCGTGTCAGGTTTGTTGACATCTCCGATAATTTTCTAAAGATGCTGCAGGATCCACAGCACGGGTACGGAGCGAATATCAACCCGTGTATTGACTGCAAGATACTCATGTTGCGCCGCGCGAGGGAAATGATGAGCGCCCTGGGCGCAGGGTTCGCAGTGACAGGTGAGGTGCTGGGTGAACGTCCGATGTCGCAGGGAAGAGGCGCCCTTTTAGAGATAGGGAAACAGTCGCACTTAGAAGGCCTTTTGCTGCGGCCGCTTACCGCGAAGAATCTTGACGAGACCCTTCCCGAAAAGGAAGGCATCGTAGACAGGGAACGCCTGTTGGACCTCTCGGGCCGTTCGCGTAAAGGGCAGTACGCGCTTGCCAAAAAATATAACATCCACAAGTTTTTTGCGCCGGCCGGGGGATGTCTTCTTACCGATCCGGTTTTTGCGCGAAAACTGAAAGACCTGATGCGCGCCGGCGCGCTGGAGATGAACGATGTGACGCTCCTAAAACACGGCAGACATTTTCGCCTGGACGAACGTACCAAGGTGGTAATAGGACGGGATGAAAAAGACAACGAGAATATACTGAACACCGGAAAAGACGGTGACGTGATGATGTGGATCAGAGACGAGGTCGGCCCGCAAGTTCTTCTCAGGGGAGACACGAGCCCTGAGAACATAAAAAAAGCCGCAGGTTTACTTATAGGCCATTCCAAAATGAAAGACGCGGAAGAAACGGTCGTGGAATTCTGGATGCATGGAACGGACGAGAAACAAACGATAACGGCGTGCGCGATCCCGCGTGAAGAAATAGAAAAACTGCGGATATAAAGGAACGAATGAAGGAAAAAGGCGTGGTAACGGAAAGATCCGGTGAAAAAGCGGTCATAACCGTGGATAAACGCGAGGCGTGCACCAAGTGTTCTGCCTGCCGCGCCGGGGAAGAGCGCCGTGTTTCCATAACCGGCGCGGACGCGGCGCCTCTGAAGCCGGGCGATCGGGTGGAAGTGACCGTGGAAGGCCCGGTAATGATGGCAGCGTATGTTCTTCTGTATATCGTGCCGCTTCTGGCGTTTGTATCAGCCATATTTTTAACGTATCTTCTTTCGCGGTCGCCACTTATATCATTTGCCGCAGCTGTCACGGCCACGGTTATCGCATATATCGGCGTCGGGATCTATATACGGAGAAAACGCACTCTCATCTCGGTAATTACCGTGAAAAAGGTGCCGTACCCGTTGACTCATTAGTAAATGTTACCCAAGG
>JBDRNI010000091.1:0-13049 GCA_043811335.1 Candidatus Omnitrophota bacterium
CTATTATTTTGCCGCCATATTCCTCTATCAAGCTCTTTATCTCCGCTTTACAGGTTTCGCCCTCCACACGCTGAAAGACCTCCATCCTCTTTCCGGGACGCTTCCTCTCCAGCAAATCTTCCAGACGAGAAAGGATCAGGATAACAAGAGCTACACCTGTGGTAATACCAGCCGCTTCGTACATGCCACCCCCGACTGCCAACCCCACCGCGGCAACGGCCCATATACTCGCTGCGGTGGTCAGTCCGCGGATCGAAGCGCCGTATCTAATTATGGCTCCGGCCCCGAGAAAGCCTATCCCGGTAACCACACCGGCGGCAATACGCGAGGGATCCACTTCACCAAGATGACTATATTTCATCGCGACAGTGATGGATGTCATCATAAAAAGCGTTGAGCCTATACACACCAGTATATGAGTTCTCAAACCAGCGGCATGACCATGAATCTCTCTTTCCATCCCGATGAGTCCCCCTAATAACGCAGATAACAGGATCCTCAACAATATCACGATACTTGTCATATCTCGCCTCCTTTGCAATACTGAGAACACAGAGTATAAGTAACCAAGATACTGGGAGAAAAATAACCAATAACCAAGTTACAAGATACAAATAATATCCAAATCACAATAACCAAACAGCAGATCATTCAGAGTAATAAATAGTTGATCTTTTAACCTCTTTCCCTCTTGTTTGGTTATTTGAATTTGGGTATTGGTTATTGTTTGGTTATTGTGTCTTGTATCTTGTTTCTTTTCTAAAAAGGCTTTCTCCCAGCACCGCGACCATCGCGGCATTGTCGGAACAAAACTCCCGGGGCGCCAGACAGAGCTCAATGTTCTCTCTGCGGCAGCGTGAAGCGAGCCGCCGGCGAAGCATTTCGTTATTAACCACGCCTCCCCCGACAGCGAGTTTTTCCGTTTTTTCGGCGAATCGCACGGCCCTGATCACCTTCTCCTCGATTATATCCAGCACGGCTTCTTGAAATGAAAAACAGATCTTGTCTTTTTCGGCCTCGGTCTTCGCGGAATCTCTCCAGTAATACATCACGGCTGTTTTGATCCCACTGAAACTGAAGTCCAGATTCGAGGCGTCCCCAAGAAGAGCGCGCGAAAAATTAATCTCTTTACCATTCGTGAAATTTGCCGCCCTTTTTTCCACAACCGGACCGCCGGGATATCCCAGGCCAAGTATTTTGGCAACCTTGTCAAAGGCTTCTCCGACGGCGTCATCCAGTGTTCTGCCTATAAGGGTGAAATCCTTCAAGGATCTGCAGACATACATGCTGGTATGCCCGCCGGATATAACCATTCCGACGAAGGGAAAAATAGGGACGTCACCCGCGCGGGTGACGTCCCTATTTTTCCTATTTTTCCCTCTTCCTCCAAGAAAACAGGACATGATATGCGCCTGCAAATGGTCCACTTCTATCAATGGTATTTTTCCGGCAAAACTGAGCGCGTCCGCAAACGCGCGTCCCACAAGAAGTGACCCGGGTAACCCGGGCTTGCACGTCACAGCCACCAGGTCAATATCATTTATTCCGCAACGCGCGTCCGCAAGCGCCTTTCTCGTCACAGACAGAATAAATTCCGTATGAAAACGTGACGCTATCTCGGGAACTACCCCCCCGTAACGCGCGTGAAGATGCACGCTTGAAGATATCTCGCTGGAAAGAACGCGGCCGTCGCGAACTACCGCCGCCGCTGTTTCATCGCAAGAAGTTTCAATTCCGAGTGTAATCATAGAATTGTAGTGAACTGTGATCAGTGAATAGTGAACAGTTGAGAGAATCCCCCATCTGTTCGCGTCTATTTCGACTGATCACAGATCACTACTCACTGTTCACTTTATGCTCTTGTATAAATTCCGAAAGCCGGACGAAGCGAATCCCTCTTTCTTTCATCCCGGCAACGGTCTCTTTCAGAACGCTTATGGTTATCGGCCGGTCGTGTCCGATCGCCACCGCAAAACCATTATCCAGCACCATACGTTCGAATTTCCGGATCTGTTCCTTGATATATTCCTCGTCATTCTTATTATCCAGAAAAATGTCTCTTTTTACACAAGGAACACCTTTCTCAAGTGCCACATCGGCGCAAACTGAATCTTTCGTGGTATATGAGTCCAGAAAAAAGATGCCTCGTCGCGCCATGTCGTCAAGCACAAGCGACATCACCCGGGCATCAGCCGTCGCACGGGATCCCATATGGTTTGACGCGCCTTTGGCCGGCGGAACCGACTTAAACGCGCGTATCATGATCTCCGTTACTCTTTCCTCTCCCATTCCTCCCGCGATCGTATCTTCTTCTGCCCGGATATTTTGGCCTTCGGGCTCCATAGGAAGATGCAAAATTACTTCAAACCCGTTTTTCTTCGCGAAAGAACACGCTTCTTCCGTATAAGGGGCATGCGGCAAAACCGCCATGGTCAAAGGGACACCCACCTCTTTCAGCGCGGCCAGATTCCTTCGGCTATACCCAAAATCATCAAGGACCAGGGCCGCCACGGACAAAAGCTTTTCCGGTTGCACTATTTCCACGGGAGAAACGGGCGGCTTTATTTTTCGGCCATGAAAAATGATTATTACGAAAACGAGAACGCCCAATGCCGCCGCTGCCGGAAAAATCCACGATCTTATTTTTAAGACAGGTTCCCCCATTATTTTTCGATCTCTTTGCGCAGCATTCCGCCGGCTATTTTAGGATTTGCCTTACCCGATGTTTCCTTCATGACCTGGCCGACGAGAAAACTCACGGCGTTTGTTTTACCGTTCCTGTAATCGGCAACGGATTTTTCATTCGCAGCGATTACCCTGCGCACAACTTCCAGGATCGCCGTCTCATCTGAAATCTGACCGAGTTTCTTCTCCTTCACGATCACCGCAGGATCTTTTTCGGTATCCAGATAAATTTTCAGCGTTTCTTTGGCCGCAAGGCCGCTTAAAACCCCTTTTTGGGCCATTTTTATGATCTTCGCGATCCCTGCTGAAAGCCCGCTGTTATCTTTTTCCATTCCGGCGATATCCGTGCCGTGTTCGTTCGCATGCATCATGAGCGGCCCTTTTATCCAGTTACACGCGGCTTGAGCGTCACCGCTCTCCGCGGTAACTTTTTCAAAAAAATCTCCGGTTTCCCGTGAAATTGCCATGTTTTCTGCATCCTTATCCCCCAGCCCGTATTGACTTCGGAAGCGGCATTCTTTTGCTTCCGGCAGCTCGGGAATATCCTTGCGCATCTTTTCCACGAGATCGCCCTGGACTTCAAACGGAACAAGATCCGGTTCCGAAAAATACCGATAATCCTGCGCTTCTTCTTTTGACCTCATGGAAAGGGTTATGTTCTTCCTTTCGTCCCAAAGACGGGTTTCATGGGCCACAGCTTCTCCCTGACCCAGAACATCCGCCTGGCGCCTTTGTTCAAAAGCAAGCGCATCTCTAACGGCCTTGAATGAGTTCATGTTCTTTATCTCCACTTTTGAACCCAGCGCGGATGCCCCTTGTTTTCTCAGTGATATGTTTGCGTCACATCTCAAGCTTCCCTCTTCCATGTTGCAATCCGATACTTCGAGATATTTTACTATCCGTTTCAGCGTAACCAAATATCGGGAAGCGTCCTCAGGTGATCTTATGTCGGGTTCCGAAACTATTTCAAGAAGAGGTGTGCCGGTGCGATTGAGATCTACATAACTATACGGACGTTCCGGATCATGTAAAAGTTTCCCCGCGTCTTCCTCCATATGGACGCGCGTGATACCGATACTTTTCATCTTTTCGGGCCCGTCGGGTATATTTACCTTACCGTTATACGCCAGAGGCATATCATACTGACTGATCTGGTAATTTTTCGGAAGGTCAGGATAATAATAATTTTTTCGGTCAAACTTGACCGTTTTCTGGATATCACAGTTAAGGGCAAGAGCCACTTTTATTGCATACTCAAAGGCCTTTTCGTTCAGCACCGGCAATACCCCCGGAAGGCCGAGACACACCGGACACACCCGGGTATTGGGCTCGGCTCCAAAGACCGTTCTGCACCCGCAGAAAGCCTTTGTCTCCGTGGCAAGCTGCAGATGCACTTCCAGGCCGATCACTGTCTCGTATTTACCGCATGAGTTCCTCATCTGCCTCCTTCCCTTTTACCGAAGCCGGTGGAAGCAGTTTATCGTATTCCGTATCTCTTTCAAACGCATGGGCCGTCCGAATAAGGATCTCTTCGTTGAACGGCGCAGCCATGAGCTGAAGTCCCACCGGCAAATCGTTCTCTCCAATGCCGCACGGAACTGTAACAGCCGGCAAACCCGCAAGATTGGCCGGAATCGTGAATATGTCGGAAAGATACATCTGAAGAGGATCATCCGTTTTCTCTCCGATCTTGAAAGCGGTTGTCGGAGTCGTGGGGGTCAGCACACAATCACAAATGCCGAAAGCATCTTTGAAATCACCGGCTATCCGGGTCCGGACCTTTTGCGCTTTGAGGTAATACGCGTCATAATAACCGCTGCTCAATGAATACGTTCCCAGAAGGATCCTTCTCTTGGCTTCAGCGCCAAACCCTTTGCTCCTGGTGGCTGTATACATTTCAACCAGTCCTTCGGCATCGGGATCACGATAACCATAGTGCACGCCGTCAAAACGCGCAAGATTTGAACTGGCCTCCGCCGGAGCGATAATATAGTAGCAACTGACGGCATATTTCGTGTGCGGCAGTGAAATGTCCACGATATCGGCCCCAAGCTTCCGAAAAACCTCAATGGCCTCCTCAATACGTTTTCTCACTTTCTCATCCATACCCACAGAAAAATATTCCGCCGGGATACCGATCTTTACCCCTTTTATCTTTCGCGAAAGATTTTTAGAAAAACACGGAACGGGCTTATTAACAGAAGTTGAATCCCTGCGGTCATAACCGGACATGACTTCAAGAAGAATGGCGCAATCGGTGATGTTTCTGGTTACGGGACCGATCTGATCCAGGCTGGAAGCAAAGGCAATAAGCCCGTAACGCGACACCCTTCCATATGTCGGTTTAAAACCCACCACGCCGCACATTGCGGCAGGCTGGCGGATTGACCCGCCCGTGTCCGATCCGATCGCGGCAACCACCTCTCCGGCTGCCACAGCGGCGGCCGACCCCCCGCTGGAGCCTCCCGGAGTTCGCGATAGGTCCCACGGATTACGCGTGAGACCGAAATATGACGTCTCGCAGGAAGAACCGAAGGCGAACTCATCCATGTTTGCCCCATCTATCAAAAGTGCTCCTTCATTTTCCAGTTTCTTGATGACGGTCGCGTCATATGGCGGACGAAATTTTTCCAGGATGCGCGAGCCACACGTGGTGAGCGCCCCCTTTATACATATATTGTTCTTAACGCCGATGGGAACCCCGTTCAACCGCCCGTTTTGCCCGGCTTTTGCTGCTTTCTTTGACCGCGCCACAACGGCTGCCACATCGCTTCGCATGAAGGCCTTAATATCCTTATCTAACGCAGCCGCTCTTTCCGCCAGAAAACGGGCCGAGACCTCCGCCGGCTCCGATCTCTCTTTGAGCCATTGTCGGAAACTGTCTATGCTTGAAAGTATGTCTTCCATTCTAGGGATTTCCGATGATCCTGGGGACCTTGAAGAGATTTTCTTTCTTCTCGGGGGCATTGCTCATAACCTCCTCCACGGAGAGAGACCCTGCCGGTTCGTCCTTCCTGAACACATTTTTCATGGAAGAAAGGACATGCGTGGTCGGAAAGGTATCTTTTGTTCCAACCTCATTTAATTGCGTTATATATTCCAGAATGCGTGCAAGCTGCTCACGAAACTTTGTGATCTCTGACTCGTCGATATGCAAACGAGAAAGCTTTGCCACATGCCGGACTATATCGTCCGTGATCGTCTTTTTTTTACCGGTGTTTTTCATGCCACTACAACCCTATCATATAACAATTCCCAAGTCAATCCGGACGGACGCAGGTGATCTCGCCTACTACATCAGCCATTTTCGCATAGTCGGCGAGAGACAGATTCTCGGCGCGGCTTGCGGCATCAATGCCGCAGCGTCTCAACACCTCTTCCCATGTGCCTTTTTCTATAGACATAAACCCTTTCCCGGACAGGGGATTTATTATTTTTTTTCTTCTCTCTGAAAATGCTTTCCGTATAAGAGCGAACATGAGGCGTTCATCCTTGACAGGGGTGCTTGGCTTGCGCAATATACGCAGTTTCAACAAGCATGACCCCACATTAGGCGTCGGGTAAAACGAATTCTTTTTTATCCTGAAAAGCTTTTCCGGCTTGGTGTAAAATTGGACAAAAAAACTAATCGCCCCGCACGCCCTGGTTCCCGGGGCGGAAACGATCCTATCCGCCAACTCTTCCTGCATCACAAGATAGGCCTCATCCACACATTTCCGGCTCGTGATAATTTTCTCAATGATCGGCGTGGAAACATAGTACGGAATATTCCCGAATACCGTAGCCCTTTTTCTTTTTTCCGTAAAAGCGCATAGATCCACATCAAGTATGTCCGCGACGAGAAGTGTAATATTTCCCTTTCTCTTGAAGCGGGACTCCATGATACCGCAGATCCGGGTATCTTTCTCCACGGCGATCAACTTGCCGCATCTTTCGGACACAAGAAAAGACATGACCCCGAAACCTGCCCCTATTTCGATCACCGTGCCGCCGGCTTTCGGGGAAATGCTGCGCAGAAGATTATCCCTTACGTTCTTATCAATAAGAAAATTCTGACCGAGTTTTTTCTTGGGGCGAAAACCATGTTCACGCCATATCTCTCTGAGCTCTTTTAAGTCCATTTCAACCGCGCGGCCTTAACAGCAAGTTTAATGGCCCGTTCCATGGAAACGGCCCCGGCAATCCCTTTTCCCGCTATATCAAACGCGGTGCCATGATCCGGCGAAGTCCTCACGTCGCCCAGCCCCAGGGTCAGATTAACGCCAACGTCAAACTCCGCCATTTTAAAGGGGGCAAGGCCCTGATCGTGATACATTGCGATAACTATATCCACTTCTTTCTTCATGGCCTTATAAAACACCGTGTCCGCTGACAGAGGGCCATTTATGCCGTCGTAGAAACCCTTCGCCTTTTTCACTGCCGGCGCGATCATGTCTATCTCTTCGTTCCCTATCTTGCCGCCTTCACCACAATGCGGATTCAAACCACACACAGTGATACGGGGATTTTTCTTGCCGCTTATGAGAAGGCGATTTTTGCTTACCTGGATCAGCGTCTGTACTATCAGATCCGCTGACAATCCTGCGGGAACATCCTTCAGCGGGACATGCCTTGTCACCGGAACAACACACAGATTTTCCCCAACCATGACCATCGTGACCAGTTTCGATGAATAAGCAGTTTGAAGATATTCGGTATGGCCCCGAAAGCCGGGCGAAACGCGCGCAATTCCTTCCTTACTGACAGGGGCAGTCACCATTGCTTTCCCCGCGCCTCGCGGCGCCTTCCGGATCATCCTAACGGCGATTTCCAGACACTTCAACGCTTTTATAGAGCCCCTCTCCGTGGGAACGCCGGGAATATCTTTGTCTTTCGGAAAGCCCGGATCCACAATATTTATATGTTTTTCCTTCAGCCGGATATCCTTCGCTGCGGTAAACCGGTTAAATACCAGATCCTTTCTGCATGCCGAAGAGGCCGCACCCTCCATTACGCGAGCATCTCCCACAACAACAAAAACGGCAAGCTCCCGGATCTCGGAGCTTGCCATTGATTTCATTATCACTTCCGGCCCTATGCCAGCCGGGTCCCCCATGGTCACGAACACCAAAGGTTTACTTGTAGGCAATATACGCATTCTTTCGTTTCTCATCGATCCACTTGCCCATACCCTCCTCAAATTTTTTCATGAACAGCTGTTCGCGCAAGAAATCGCTGACCTCATTAAACTCCATCTCATGCTCTTTCTGTATGTCCTCAACCACAAATATGTGATATCCCAATTTCGTTTCTACAATGTCTGATACTTTTCCTATTTTTAATTTAAAGATCACTTCGTCTATTTCCGGAATTATCTGCCCGGGAGACACATATCCCATGTCACCGCCGTTTTTCGCGTATGGCCCTTCCGAATATTCCGTCGCCGCCACCGCAAAACTCTTTCCTTTTTTTATTTCCGAAGCTATTTCTTTTATTTTTTTTGACAAATTTTCATCCTCATCATTCGCGGACTTGCGTATCATGATCCCCCTCACCTTGATCCGGTCAGGCGCTATGAGTTTTTCCTTATTCTTGATATAGAGGTCCTGCACTTCGGTCGGTGAGATCACAACCCTTGACGATACTTCCCGTTCAACAAGTTTTTGCGCCAACAGTTGTTCCTTCATTTCCTTTTTATACTCGCTTAAAGTGGTGCCCTTAGCATCGAGGGTCCGCAAAAATTCCTCTTCAGAACCGTAATAAGACCTTATTGCATTCATGCGTTTTTCCAGCTCTTCTTCATTGACACCTATTTTTTCTTTTTTGGCCAGGCTGATCGCAAGTTTGGAGTTTATTATCTGTTCCAGAAGGCCTTTTCTGGCCTGTTCCAGCTGTTCTTGCAATTCCACGCCCTTAAACCTTTCTTCATAACTCTTCTGTATGGGATAGAATGTCCTGTCAAATTCCCGCTGTGTCACGACCTCGTCATTGACCACTGCCATTACTTTATCCACAACCGCGGCATTCGCGGCATGAGCGGCCAATAACACGGAGCATGCAAATATAATAAGCAGCAGGCTACTAATCTTTTTGAAAAAATTCATCCGTTCCTCCTTTGCAGCACCGAGCCCAAATAACCAATAACCAAGATACAAGTTACGTCCAAATTACAGCGATTAGTAGCCCCAGCAACTCCCTGCTCTCTGCCCAACGCCGATGCCCGCTCCTCGCCGGGAAAAATCCTAAATCCGAATCTCTAAATCCTAAACAAATCCTAATTTTTCAATTCTTGAAATCCCAAACCAGAATACTTAAACAAGAACTATACGAAAACTGTTTGGGATTTGTGACTTGAATCATTGTTTTTTGTTTAGTATTTCGGATTTAGTATTTAGGATTTTGTCACTCGCTGTTCTCTTTGCTCTTTATCAGTGTTCCCTGTGTTGCTCTTTTTCTCTACTAACGCTTCCTCATTGATCCTGATATCGGCATTTTCTCTCAATCCGGCGAGCAGTTTATTAAATATCCTCTGGCGTTCCACGATACGCAACTGAGATCTTATCTCCTCTGCAACCTGTCCGACCGGCCTTTGCTGCGGTTCTTTCCGATCCGCTAATTTTATAATATGATACCCGAGTTTTGTCTTTGTAACTCCGCTTGTCTCGCCTATTTCCAGCTGCGCACAGGCGCTTTCAAATTCCGGTATCAGCTGTCCCTTTGGGAAATACCCGATATCGCCGCCTTTCTGAGCCGTAGGATCCATGGATTTCATTCTGGCCAGATCCTCAAAAACCGCGCCGGCCTTGAGTTCTTCCGAAATGCGTTCGGCACTCTCCGGTGAAGTAGCCAGAATGTGGGACACGCGCATGATCTCGGGGGTCATATATTGCGCATGGTTATCGTCATAAAACTTCCTGACGTCTTCGTCCGTGATGCTGATAACATCATCAACTTCATCTTTCAATAACCGCGCTATCAGTATCTTTTTTCTGGCTTCCTCAAACACCTGCCGAACTTCTTTGTCCTTATCCAATCCTCTCCGGACGGCTTCTTGATAAAGCAACGTATCGTTTATTAATTCCTGAAGATATTCTGCCTTCTGTTTGTTAATTACACTGCGATATCTGACCGGGAGATTGGATATCCTCTCTTCAAAGTCCGCTACGGTTATCCCTTGACGGCCGATCATGGCCAGAACAACTCTTTTTTCCGGCTGCCGGCCACAGCCGGCCCAGACTACCGCGCAACATAAGACAACACACGCCGCAAGAAAGACCGGCCTCATTTTCACGCGTCCTGTAAGCTCTTTCATAAAATCCCCATCATAAAATATATGTTGATTAGCAGACTAGATAATACCAAAATTACCCTTCACCTTCAAGATTTTTCCACCCCGCACATTGCATTCGACGAAAAGCCCTGTAAATTTCTTCCCACCAGCGGATCTCAAAGTCAAAATAAAATTATATTCTGGGGACATGCCTAGAGCGCCCCTACTCCGCACGCCCACAATAGGCGTGTCCCCAGAACCTCAGTAACGTCAAAAAACATCAAAAACTGCCTGATTTTCGTGCTCAGGGGTGTCCCCAAAAGGCATGTCCCCAAGAGTGAGGCGTCCCCGCGAGCAAGGCCCCCGGACAATTCCTCATGCGACATTATCCGCTCCAAGCTTCTTTATTTCTGCCTTGAGTAAGCGGCAATAAAGATCAAATCCCACCTGATCTATGAAGCCGCTCTGCTCAACACCGAGAATGTTGCCGGCCCCTCTCATCTCCAGGTCCCGCATCGCGATACGGAACCCCGAGCCCAAATGCTGGTATTTTTTTATAGAATTCAGTCTTTTCTGCACTTCATGAGTAAGCGTGGAGAAATCCCTGACCATGAAACAGGCGTAGGCCTTGCGGTCAAATCTCCCGATCCTGCCCCTCAGCTGGTAAAGATCGGCCAGCCCGAACCTGTCAGCATCGTCAATGATCATTGTATTAGCATTGGGAATGTCAATCCCCGATTCGATAATCGTGGTACATACCAGAATGTCTACCTCGCCTTTAATGAATTTAAGCATTGTCGCCTCAAGAGTTCGTGATCGCATCTGCCCATGCCCTACCATGATTCGAGCGCCGGGAACAAGTTTACCGACTTCTTGCGCCACTCCGGCTATTGTCTCCACCCGGTTATGGACGTAATATGCCTGCCCGCCTCTATCCAACTCTCTCGCGAGCACCTCTTTAATCTGTTTTTTATCGTATTCCATGATCTCAGTATGAATGGGAAGCCTTTCCAGAGGGGGCGTTTCTATAACCGATATGTCCTTGCCGCCCATGATAGCGAGATATAATGTCCGCGGGATCGGTGTTGCCGTGAGGGTAAGAATGTCTACGTTTACCCGCATTTCTTTAATTTTATCCTTGTGCCGCACACCGAACCGCTGTTCTTCATCAACGATCAAAAGTCCCAGATCTTTGAAGCAAACATCATCGGAAAGTAGACGGTGAGTCCCAATGATCACGTCAATCTTTCCCTCTTTCAGTTCGGTCAGGATACGCTGTTGTTCTTTTTTTGTCCGAAAACGATTCAGCATGCGGATCTCCACGGGGAAATCCCTCAGTCGTTTAACAAAGGTATTAAGATGCTGCTCCGCCAGAATCGTGGTAGGCACGAGCAGCGCCACCTGTTTGTTATCCATGACGGCCTTGAAAGCACCTCTTAAAGCGACTTCCGTCTTGCCATACCCGACATCGCCGCACAAAAGACGGTCCATCGGACGAGCTTGTTCCATGTCTCGTTTGACTTCTCCTGTCGCTTTCAGTTGATCCGGAGTTTCCTTATAGGGAAACGCCTTTTCCACCTCCTGTTGCCAGTCAGTATCGTTCTTAAATTTAAAACCGCCGGCCCTCTCTCTCTTTGCCTGAAGCATCAAAAGATCCTTTGCCAAGAGAGCAGCACCTTTTAAAGCGTTCTTTTTTGTCGTTTCCCATTTTTTTCCCTTAAGGGAGTGTAATTGTGTCCCTTTTCGATGAAAGGAGATATATCTCTGCAGTTTATGGAGATCTCTGTCCTCTACATAGAGCTTATCACCGTCTTTGTACTCCAGAACGAAATAATCGCTTAACCTGCCGTTGTTACGCATCCGCTGCATTCCGAGATATTTTCCTATCCCGTAATCAACATGCACCGCAAGATCCCCCGGCTCAATGTCCACAAACGAATCTATTGGCTGCTCACCGGTTCCAATGGAAATATGCTTTTTTACGCGCTTGCGTCTCAATGCCCCGACAGGGAGGATAATAACGCCATTATGCTCGTCAATGCTTCTGAAAGACAAAGCATCTACACTCTTTATTGAAACCACCATGCCGCGAGAAAGATCCAAACGCACCGGATACTCAAAAGTCGCGGGGAAAATTATCAGGATATCTCCCGTCAGGCTGTAATCCCCGCAATGAGAAACACTGCGGGACCTCGAATATCCGTATCTTTCCAGATGGCTCAAAACGTCATTCAACTCTACCGTTTCGCCGATATAAAATTTAAGTGAATCAAACATTTTAGAAGCAGGATTTGGTTTAAAGATCCATGAATGGACGAAATAACCAATAACCAAGTTACAAGGTACGTTCAAATTACAGTAAACAGTAATCAGTGATCAGTAAGTCCGGCGACTCTCTGTTCTCTGTCCTGCGCCGATGCCCTCTCCTCGGCCGAAACATCTCGCCGACAAAAATACTAAATCCGAATCTCTAAATCCTAAACAAATCCTAATTTTTCAATACTTGAAATCCCAAACCAGAATACTTGAACAAGGGGCCACACGGAAATAGTTTGGAATTTGGGATTTGAATCATTGTTGTTTGTTTAATATTTCGGATTTAGTGTTTAGAATTTTGTTTCTCTCTTCTTCGTCCGTCGTTTCTGACTGATCACTATTCACTGATCACTGTTCACTATGTATTCGGTTTTGGTGAGGGATTATTGTTTGTATCTTGTTTCTTGTATCTTGGTTATTGCGTATAGACGGATAAACCGCACCACTTACATGCGCTCGGGTAGCGTGATATTCAAAAGTTTCAGACCATTTGCCAACACAATGCGGGTGCATTCAACCAGGAAGAGACGGGCTTTTGAAAGTCCGGTATCCGCGGAAATAACCCGGCATTTTGTATAAAATGAATGAAAACAACGGGCCAGATCATTAAGGTAGGTCACGAGCCGATTCGGTTCCAGTGTGCTTGCGCTTGAAGCGACGGCAAAAGGAAATTCTCCAAGCTTTCGCATGAGTTGTTTTTCTTCCTTCATCGTCAATAACGCCAGGCGGGTTTTCCTAAAAAACAGATGGAACCGATTTCTGCGGCTGTATTTTTTTATGCTGCATATTCGCGCGTGCG
>JBDRNI010000092.1:0-12571 GCA_043811335.1 Candidatus Omnitrophota bacterium
GTTCGTAAATTCTTTTTAATCTTGCTTTATCAACATGCGTATAGATCTGGGTGGTGGAAATATCAGCATGCCCCAGCATTTCCTGGACACCCCGGAGCTCTGCCCCGCCTTCCAGAAGATGAGTCGCGAAAGAATGCCGGAGAGTATGCGGTGTTATGTGTTTCTTCATACCGCACTTTTTCGCGTAAAACCTTATCATCTTCCACAGACTCTGCCGGGAAAGCCCCCTGCCGTCCCTGGAGAGAAAAAGATGCGTGTCCTCCGTTTTTTTTGCCTGATCACGCCGGGTTCCCTCAATATACCGGATAACAGCCCTTTTGGCGTTCTTACCCACGGGAACTATCCTTTCCTTGCCGCCTTTACCTGCGCACCTTACAAAGTCAGCTTCCAGATTAATATCCGTTTTTTTTAAGGCTGCCGTCTCTGACACACGCAAACCGGCGGCATACATCACCTCGAGTATCGCTCCGTCTCGCTCTCCTTTCCATCCCTTTTTGGACGGGGCATCGAGAAGAATTTCAACTTCTCTGCGGTTCAATACATCAGGCACTGTTTTCCATGTCTTCGGCGTCTCAACGGTAGATGCGGCATTTTCACTGACAATTTGTTCGGCCACCAGAAACTTGCAAAATGTCTTCATCGCTGCAAGGTTTCTCGCGATCGTGGAAACGGAAAGCCCCCGATCCTTCAGCTGCATCATAAAACCTGTTATATCCTCTTTTACCACGGTGGAAGGGCCCTTATGTCTTTTTTCGGCATATTTCGCAAATTTTTCGAGATCTCGTGTGTAAGACAGCACCGTATTACGGCTAAGCCCTCTTTCCGCTTCCAGAAAAAATATAAACTGTTCGATCTGTTTGTTCCACATTGTTTACAGGAACGGATTATTTCGTTTTTCGTGACCTATCGTGGTCTCCGGGCCGTGCCCGGGAAAAACCCGCACAAGATCGGGAAGCGCAAAAAGCTTTTTCTTTATAGCCGCAACCAACGCCTCATGGTCGCCCCCCGGCAGGTCCGTCCGTCCGACACCTTCAAGAAAAAGAGTATCTCCGCTGAAAAGAATGTTCTGGCATTTTACCGAAATACCGCCGGGGGTATGCCCCGGTGTATGAATGATCTCCAGAGTGACCTCGCCGAGACGGATAATGTCTCCGTCTTTCAGAAGACGTTCCGCCTTTACCGGAGAAACCGCACCATCGGCAAAAAATGACAAGTTTTTAAGGGAACTGCGCAGGCAGGAAGCGTCAAGTTCATGGATCATCACGGGAAACCCGAAAGCGGCATTGCCCCGTATATGGTCCGCGTGTCCGTGCGTGTTCAATATATGAACGTCTTTAAGGTCTTCAGCCTTTATATATTCGGCTATTTCCGGAACATATGCTCCCGGATCAATCAACAGGGCCTTCCGTGAAATTTTCTCGTAAATAAGGTAGCAATTCGTGCTGAGCGAGCCAACGACAAACTTTTTAACCCCGTACGCCTCATTCCCCCCGAAAGTCATGTCTTATGTGTCCCTGCACTTTCTTAGGCGAAAAATTCTTTTCAACTTGAGTTCTTACTGATTTCAGTTTTTTTCTGATCCGCACGTCGTTGCCGGGGGAGCTTTTTCGTTCTTTCAATATTTTTTCGCATTCCTCCATTATCTCTATCAATGCCTTTACGCCCTCGGCTTTATCATCGGTGAGCATGTTCCGCATATCCGAAAGGTTTTCAATATCTTCCCGCACGGCGGAAAGCGGTTTTTTGCGATTAGAGTCCCTCAGCACGCTTAGAAGTTCCCGGTGCCAGCTTTTCCAGAAAATATACCGTTTTTTATACAACTCCAGATTTGGCCGGACCTTGTATTCTCTCACGACTTGATAACGCTTTGACTCTACCTTCGTGTCCTTGCTCTTTCTTATAAATTTTTCCTTTATCTGGGCGCAACCGGAAAAAAGAATGACCATGCCCAGAAAAAGCGCTGCGGTTCTCATCAAAAACCCTATCTTATTTTTTTTCATATTTTAGATGATCCTTACATGCGTATCTCAAAGGACGAAAACTCCGCGCGAGGCGCTTCCCATTCAACGCGGGAGGAGCCGATATATCCAACCATTGCCTTTTCCATGTCATCCAGAAAGGCCGCCAGACGGTTTTGTTCCCCTTCGCAAACAACCTCCACGGTACCGTCAGGCAGGTTTCTTGCAAACCCCGTCAATTCCAGACGCGTTGCTATCCTCTCGGCTGCGAACCTGAACCCGACACCATGCACATTCCCGCCGTACACGACATGCACCCGCTGGCTCTCGTCCATCTTGCGCATCTCCTCGCGTATCTATTATGATCAAGTATCACAAAAAATTGAGAAACAAATTTTAGTGAATACTTTGACAAAAGAATGGTCGGGGCGCTGGGATTCGAACCCAGGGCCTCCACGTCCCGAACGTGGCGCGCTAGCCAAGCTGCGCTACGCCCCGACAATTGCAGAACACCTCTATAGGCGTCCAAAAACTTCTATGGTGCGACACCTTTTAAGATGCCACATTAATATTATAGTATAAGGGCAGAACGCGTCAATGTTTTAAATTAAAATACAAAAAGGTAATATGTATTTTTTGCCTCGTCATTCAATTCTCCTTTTCTGGTCTTCCACAATTTTTAATTTTACTCTTTTAATTTTTATTTTTTAACGCATATTTCGCAAGCATATCAAATTCGATATTAACCCGGTCTCCCGTCTTTTTTTTCTTGAGCGTGGTATTTGAAAAGGTGTGCGGGATCAGGAAGATCCGGAAAAATCCGCGAGATATTGCTCCCACAGTAAGACTTACCCCATCAACTGCCACGGATCCTCCCACTACAAGATATTTTTCATCGCCCGGCAGAATGCCGACATCAAATGCGCGGCCGCGAGAGGTATTCTTGTTCCCTCTTACCGGCCTCTCCCCGTCTACGTGTCCGGACACCATGTGTCCGCTCACGGAATCACCCATTTTCAGGGCATTTTCAAGGTTTACCTCATCGGAAGGTTTCAGCCTTTTGATGCCGGTTTTTTTTAGTGTATTCCCGACGGCGTCAAAAAAAAGAACGCTGTTTTTCTTCCCCGTAACACTCAGGCACACGCCGTTGATCGCTATGCTATCCCCTATTTTGGCCTCGCTCGCAGCCGCGGGGCAGTCTATTTCCAGACGCGCGTCCGTGCCTCTTCTCGAAACCATTTTCACTTTGGCTGTTCCTTCAACTATCCCGGTAAACATTTCTCTCCATTCGTCTTATCCCGTCGGATGTATTTTTCTAATATCTTAACGAGCCATGTATGAGCAGGTCTTCACCAAATCTTTTAACACGCGCATTTTTCAGGATCAGCGCTTCGGTTATATTTCGCGCGCCCCTTCCCCGGACAGAAGAACAGGCGCCGCCGATCACGCTGGGAGCAACAAAAAACATGATCTCATCCGCCAGAGATCCGTCAATCAGGCTCCCCGCAAATTCCCCGCCTCCCTCAACAAGAACGTTGACGATGCCTTTTTCGGCCAGTTTCGCGAAAAAAGGTCTTAATGACACCCGGGCGTTTTTGCTGCGCGTCACTATAACTTCTACATTCTCAAACGCATTAAACTTTTCCACGGTTTTTTTGCCGGCAAGTTCCGTAGTCCCGATGATAACAGGAGCCGCCGCAGAGGCTGTTTTTATTATATTTGAATCAGCCGGGGTTCTGAGACGGGTGTCCACGATCACACGCGCGGGATTATAGCGGCTTTTTCCTCCTCCATGGCCGAGAAGGAGCGGATCGTCCTTAATAACGGTGTTAACACCTACCGCGATCGCGTTGAAAGACGATCTCATTCGCCGGACGAATTTTCGGGTTCTCGCGGATGTGATCCATTTCGATGTGCCGTCTCGAGCGGCTATCTTGCCGTCAAGAGACTGTGCAAGCTTTATCGTGATATACGGAATGTTCTCCGTGATAAACTTTACATATTTCCGGTTCAACTCCCGCGCTTCCCTCGCGCCGAGGCCCACTCGCACGGATATCCCGGCCTTTTTCAGGTGCCGGATGCCGCGGCCGGCATTTATCGGATTAGGATCTTTCATCGCTATATTAACGATCCTGATCCCGCTTGCGATGATAGCCTGCGTGCATGGAGGCGTTTTTCCATAATGATCGCACGGTTCGAGCGTCACGAACATCGTTCCTCCCGCGCAGAGAGAGCCGGAGGCGGCAATTGCCCGTATCTCGGCGTGATCGCCGCCGGCCCGACGATGATACCCCTTGCCGACGACCCTGCCTTTTGAAATCACCACGGCGCCCACCATGGGGTTGGGATAAGTTCCGTCTTTTGCCTTGAGTGCCTCTTTAACGGCAAGCATCATGTATTTTTTTTCGGGTCCGTTTTTCATGGCCTTTTAGATCTTTCCCGCATCGCGCGAACCACTTCATACCCAACCCTTGTTTTCCCGATCATCGCCTTTCTCTCTTTTGTTTCACCGTGACAGTCCGATCCGCCGGTTACCAACAGATCGTATTTTTTCGCCATGGCAAGATATTTGTTTACCGCTCCGGGGCGGTGACGGGAATGGAAAACCTCAATGCCAACAAGGCCTGATTCAACATAGGCCGGAATATCCTCGTCCAGGCCCATGCTAGCCGGATGTGCAAGAACCGATACTCCGCCTGTATTCTTGATAAGATCAATGGCGTCTGAATAATCCAGACGTTCATGCCGCACGTAACAGGGACGGTTTCCGGCTATATATTTGTCAAAAGCTTCTTTAATGTCTCCCGTTACGTTCTCTTCCACCATCGCACGAGCGAGATGCAACCGGCCGACAGTGCCGCAACGTGCAATGGCCAAAACACTGTCTATGCTTATCGCTATTCCGTGTTCGCCCAGAAGATGCACCATCTTCTTCATTCTCACTATTCTGGATTCACGTATTCTGTGGAGAACTTTCAAGAACGCGGCGTTTCTCCAGTCAATAAAATAACCCAGTATATGAATTTCCGTCTCATCCTTGACCGCGGACAGCTCAAGGCCCGGCACAACCTCCAACCCTGTTGATCCGCCTGTTTCCATGGCTTTCTCAATACCGTCAACACAATCGTGATCCGTAATTGCCACGGCTCTTAAACCGTTTTTGATGGCCCTCTCAACGATCTCCTCGGGAGAGAACACGCCGTCCGAATACCAGCTATGCACATGCAAGTCGGCAAAACCATCGTTTGTTCGTGTTTTTTTAGAGACCATGGGAAGTATCACTTCTCTCCGCCTTGCAAATTCGATCAAGTATACCGTTCACGAATTTACCTGAATCCGTATCGCCGTATTTTTTTGCCATTTCAATGGCTTCATTTATGACGACTTTTGGAGGCACTTCCGTGACAAACAAAAGCTCAAAAACGGCAATGCGGAGAACGTTGCGGTCAATCGAGGCCATTCTGCTTATCTTCCAGTTCGCGGCATATTTGGCGATCACCTCATCCACTCTTTCGCGGTTAGAATCAAATCCAAAGACGATGCAATCGGAAAAGTTTTTCATTTCCGACCCTTCCGCTTTGCCGTCCTCCCAGAAATTCCGGTGACATTCCTGAACGGAAGAACCTGTAATATCTGCCGCATAAAGGATCTTCAGCGATACTTCGCGAGCCTGAGTTCGTTTTCTCATAATATTTGCCTTTGTAACCCTGAAAACTGAGTATAAATAACCAATAACCAAGTTACAAGATACAAATAACAAAATTCAAAGCACAATGAGTAGTGAACAGTGATCTGTGATCAGTGAACAGTAAGTGTAACTACATTTTGCTTTGTCTCTAGTTTCTGGTTTCTGCCTATTCACTACTCACAGATCACTGTTCACAGATCACAGTTCACTATACGTTTTGCTTTGTATCTTGTTTCTTGGTTATTTTCCCCATGTGTTCTCTGTGTTGCATTTACATCGCGGAGTACAAACTGCACATCTCAATAGCGGTTCTGGCAGCTTCTCTTCCCTTATTGCCGCTTTTCGTGCCGGCCCTGTCCAACGCCTGTTCAATATTGTCAGCGGTAATTACCCCGAATACACAGGGAATATCGCTTTCCATCGCGACTTTTGCGACACCCTTTGCCGTTTCTGCGGCGATGAGATCAAAATGCGGCGTTTCTCCCCGGATAACCGCACCCAGACATATCACAGCGTCATATTTCCCCGATGCCGTCATTTTACGTGCAAGCATCGGGATCTCGAACGATCCGGGCCCCCAGATTATGGTTATATCCTCTTTCTTCGCGCCGTGCCTGATGAGTTCATCCCTCGCGCCCTCCAGAAGATTTGACGAGATCAGTTCGTTGAATCGCGATACGACTATTCCGAACTTTCTGTCTTTTGCTGTCATATCACCTTTGATGATCTTTTCCATATCAGCCTCCTCCTTCTTGCGACACTGAAAACACTGAATTTTCTGAGAGCACTGAATTCAGTGTCCTCAGTTCTTTTCAGTGGCCTCTGTGTTGCATTTTTATACCTTTTTTAGTTTGTGACCCAAGTGTGTTTTCTTTGACAAAAGATATTTTCTATTTCTGCTGCCTGGTTCGATCTCCAGCGGCACTCTTCGGACGACCTCGAGCCCATACCCCTTTAAGCCGACGATCTTCTTGGGATTATTCGTTAAAAGCCTTATCCTTTTAAGCCCGAGATCAACCAGTATCTGTGCCCCTATTCCGTAATCCCGCAAATCCGCTTTGAACCCGAGTTTTTCATTGGCTTCCACCGTATCACTGCCGTTGTCCTGCAATTGATACGCCCTCAGCTTATTCAAAATTCCTATACCACGCCCTTCCTGAGAAAGATACAGGATAACCCCTTTCCCCTCATCTGAAATTAGCTTCATTGCTTTTTCAAGCTGTTTTCCGCAATCGCACCGGAGAGAATGAAAAACATCACCGGTCAGACATTGTGAATGCACCCGTACAAGCGCCTCACCTTCGGAAGTATTTCCCTTAACAAGAGCAAGATGCTGAAAATCATCTATCTTAGACTTATACGCATGCAGGCGAAATTCGCCGAAAGGTGTCGGCAGAGATGTTTCCGCGATTTTTTCAATAAGTCTTTCTCTTTCCCTGCGGTATCTGACCAGATCCTCGATAGCGCATATTTTAAGTCCGTGCCGGTCGGCAAATTTTTTAAGATTCGTCATGCGGGCCATCGTACCGTCTTCATTCATGATCTCGCAAATAACACCGACCGGCGGCTGTTGCGAAAGTTTCATGAGATCAATACTTGCTTCGGTATGTCCTGTCCGGACCAAAACACCGCCTTTTTTCGCTTTTAAAGGAAAAATATGACCCGGCCTGCTGAAATCTTCCGGTTTCGATCTCGGATCCCCGATAAGTTTTATAGTGCGGGCGCGGTCATGAGCGGATATTCCGGTGGTCACACCTTCGGCAGCATCCACCGACATGGTCCAGGCCGTTTTGTATAAATCT
Organism: Candidatus Omnitrophota bacterium; assembly: GCA_043811335.1. Classification (GTDB taxonomy): domain Bacteria; phylum Omnitrophota; class Gorgyraeia; order Tantalellales; family Tantalellaceae; genus CAZGOZ01. The sequence continues at coordinate 7,449 of JBDRNI010000092.1, forward strand.
CTGGGGCCTGAAGACATCAGATGCAGCCCAAGCCGTTCCGCGGTGTCCTCCTCCAAGGGAACACAAATAAGACCTCTCGCATATTTTGCCATGAAATTGATCTGTTCCGGCGTGATGGACGCGGCTGACGCTATCAAATCGCCCTCGTTTTCCCGCGAAGGGTCGTCAACGACCACCACCATTTGACCTCGTCGGATATCGTCAAGAATTTCTTCAATGCTATTGAGCTGTATTCTTGTTTTTTCCATATTCTATATCTCCGTCATGTTTGCTGTAGACAAAAAAAGCCCTGAAGTTAGTGCTTCAGGGCTTTTTTCATAAAGCAGTTCTTAGCTTTTCCCATCCCGTCTTTACGGTCGGTACCCGATTTTCACGGATTCAAGTTCCTGTTTGGAACCTCGCGGACTTATCCTGCGCTTTCGCGCAGCAATCACCGCCGGCTAAGGAATTTTCCGCAACGAATACTGCGAAATCACCTTACCCCAAAGTTGAACATAATTGTATCACACGTGCATCGCCTGTCAAGGCGTATTTACCCATGCACCAGAAGGCCATACCAAAAGAGCGTGGATGAATGGCCTTCGGTGCAGGGTTCCGCTCTACGAGTATAAACTCGTAGAGCTTTACATCATACCCGGCATTCCGCCCGGCATTCCGCCATGCATACCGCCCGGCATACCACCGCCGCCGTCTTTTTCGGGTTTGTCGCAAATTATCGCCTCTGTAGTAAGCATCAGTGAGGCGATACTCGCGGCATTCTGCAGAGCGCTACGGGTAACCTTAGTAGGATCAATGATCCCCGCTTTTACCATATCGGTATAACGATTCTCCTCGGCGTCATATCCGTTATTTGGTTCGTTGTCCGCAAGAAGTTTCTGCACAACTACCGAACCTTCCTGTCCCGCATTGGATGCGATCATCCGAACCGGTTCTTCCAGGGCCCTTTCGATGATCCTCACGCCGATCGCCTCATCGTTATCGGTCTTCAAGGCGGCCAATTTCCGACTCGTTCTTAGGAACGCGACTCCGCCTCCGGGAACGATACCCTCTTCCGCCGCGGCTCTCGTGGCATGAAGCGCGTCCTCAATTCTCGCCTTTTTTTCTTTCATTTCAATTTCCGTCGCCGCGCCAACGCTTATTATTGCGACGCCGCCGGAAAGCTTGGCAAGACGTTCCTGAAGTTTTTCCTGGTCATAATCGGAATCGCTGTCTTCTATCTGTTTCTTTATCTGGCTAATCCTGGCTTTTACGGCCGTGTGTTCACCGGCGCCTTCAACTATCGTCGTATTCTCCTTATCGATAGTCACTCTCTTGGCGCGTCCCAGATCTTCCAGTGTCAGATTTTCCATTTTTATACCGAGATCCTCGGTGATTGCTCGTCCGCCGGTAAGAACGGCGATATCCTCCAGCATGGCCTTGCGTCTGTCGCCGTATCCGGGTGCTTTTACCGCACAGCAGCTGAAAGTTCCCCGGATCTTGTTAACGACAAGAGTTGCCAGCGCTTCGCCTTCGGTCTCCTCGGAAATGATCAGAAGAGGTTTACCCGATTGCGCGACTTTTTCCAAGAGAGGAAGAAGGCTTTTCATGCTGGAAACCTTCTTTTCCTGCAAGAGGATATACGGATCCTCAAGGATACACTCCATCCTCTCCGCGTCCGTCACGAAATACGGGGATAAATACCCCTGGTCGAACTGCATCCCCTCAACCAGCTTGAGGCTGGTCTCAAGGGTCTTTCCTTCCTCAACGGTTATAACTCCGTCTTTTCCCACTTTTTCCATGGCCTCGGCGATCCTGTCACCGATAACCTTATCACCATTCGCCGCGATAGTGGCCACTTGCGAGATCTCTTTCTGCCCGCTGATGGGCGTGGAGATCTTTTTAAGCTCTTCAACTATCGCACTAACGGCTTTTTCTATACCTCGTTTGATCTGCATCGGATTAGCGCCCGCAGTAACGTTTTTAAGACCTTCCCTGTAGATGGCTTCCGCCAGCACTGTAGCGGTCGTGGTGCCGTCCCCCGCTGTATCGCTGGTTTTTGAAGCAACCTCCTTGACCATTTCTGCGCCGAGATTTTCATATGGGTCATCAAGTTCGATCTCTTTCGCTACCGTAACACCGTCTTTCGTGATCGTCGGGGCGCCGAATTTCTTCTCAATAACAACATTTCTGCCTTTCGGTCCCAGCGTGATCTTTACGGCCTTTGCGAGTTTTTCAACACCGCGCAATATAGAACGGCGTCCTTCATCGCTGAATTGTATCTGTTTTGCCATTTCTCCTCCTTGTATTTCATTTGTTTGCAAATATCTTTTGCGTGAATATAACCGGATAAGTTCTTATCCAACAATACCCAACAGGTCTTCTTCTCTGAGCATCAATAAGTTCTTGTCATCTATCTTCAGTTCTGTCCCGGAATATTTACCGAACAGAACGATGTCGCCCTCTTTCACCTCGGGAGCAACGAGCTTACCGTCATCCGTGGTTTTTCCCTTTCCAACGGCTACAACTTTCGCTTCCTGCGGCTTCTCCTGCGCACTGTCCGGCAGAACGATTCCGCTTTTCGTCTTCTCTTCCGCTTCGAGAACTTCAACGAGAACTCTGTCACCAAGTGGTCTTACCTTCATAACTTTTCCCTCCATTTTAAGCATTTTACTTTCCTGCGCCTGTAGATACTGTTATTAGCACTCTTACCCTGAGAGTGCTAACGAAAACCCTATTATCCAAAGTTCCTACTAATTGTCAAGTATTTTTTTATTTCTGCCGGATTCGGTGCGAGGACGGGGTTCAAGGGCTTGAGGTCGCGGCGGAAGAACGAATGATTATTCGCCCTTGCTGCTTTGGGCGAAAAACGGGTGATTTTCGTGCGGAAGGGGTGTCCCCAAATGACATGTCCCCCAATACGAAATAACCAATCCTTCGGCTGTGCTCCCCTCGACTGCGCTCCCCTCGGCTTCGCTCGGGGCAGGCAGGATGGTTCGAAGGATGGTGAGCGAAGCCGAACCATAACCAAGTTACAAGATACAAATAATGTCAAATGACAAAATTCAAAGCACAATGAATAGTGAACAGTGAGTAGTGATTAGTGAACAGTAAGTGCAACTACATTTTGCTTTGCCTCTAGTTTCTGACTATTCACTACTCACAGTTCACAGATTACAGATCACTGTTCACAACTCACTGTTAACTAATCACTGTATATTCGATTACTGAGCTCAATTATGAGTGCGTTTGAGATCAAAAAAAGAATACTGGAAGTTTTTTGCGAGAACGGAAAAAATTTTATATCCGGGGAGAAACTCTCGCGTTTACTGGGCTTTTCACGGGCGGCAGTGTGGAAATATGTGAGAGAGATGAGGGATGAAGGATTCGCGATCGTTGCCGCACCTCGACGGGGATATTGCCTCAAGTCAATGCCGGACAAGGTGTTAGGGTATATGGTCGCTGCCGGGTTAGATGCAGGCACAATAGGCAGGGGACCGATCTATTATCATGAAAGCACAGGCTCTACGAATGACAGAGCGTATGAACTTGCCGAGCGCGGCGCTCCGGAGGGCACTCTCGTAATTGCCGAACGACAGACGCACGGAAGGGGAAGAAGGGGGAGAAAGTGGATATCGCCCCGCGAGGGAGGTATATACGCCTCTATCGTATTAAGGCCTGCCATGGAAGCTGACGAGATACCTGCGGTCACGATCGTCGCGGCCATAAGCGTTACGGACGCGATAAAAAAAATGTGCGCGGTAAAAGCAGGCCTGAAATGGCCGAATGACGTGTTAGTCAGCGGGAAGAAAATATGCGGCATACTTGTGGAGATCAAGGCGGAACCTGACACTGTGGATTTTCTGATCCTTGGCATCGGGGTAAACGTGAATGCCGATCGAGGAGAACTTCCGGCAGAAGCTACAAGTCTGAAAGCGGAAACGAACCGTCACGTGAACCGTGCGGAATTGCTCCGGCATATACTGAGGGCTTTCGACCGGGACTACGCTCTTTTTACGAAAAAAGGGTTTTCCGCGTCGCGCACGCGGAGCAGGGCTCTGTCTCTTGTTCTTGGAAAGCGGGTAAGGGTCACGGGACAGAGCAGCCCTATAGAAGGAACGGCACAGGATATAGACGCGAAAGGGGCCTTGGTCCTAACGACGGATAACGGAACTACCCGCAGGATCTTCAGCGGGGACATAATATTGCCAAAAATTTAGAGAGCAAAAACATGAGAATGCTTGTTGATATAGGAAATACCAATACGTCTATCGCATTCGTCTCAGGGAAAAAGATCCGGAAAAGATATTTTATCCATACTTCACGGGAGAATATAAATGCGGACGCTCTTAGACGACTTTTCGGTCCGCGGCTTCGTGAGACCGAAGAAATAGTGCTCGTGAGTGTCGTTCCGAAATTTTGCTCGCTCATGAAGCGCAGCATGGTGTTCGTAGCGCCGAATGTTCCCGTCCGCATTGTGGGAAAGGATGTGAAAGTACCCATAAAAATAGGATATCCTTCTCCGGCGGAAATCGGTCAGGATCGTCTCGTGGTCGCTTTTGCCGCATCGCGCGTGTACGGCAGTCCCGTGCTTGTTGTGGATTTTGGGACCGCTGTCACGTTTGATCTGGTCAATAAAGACGGCCGATATGAAGGAGGATTGATATTTCCCGGGCTGCGTCTCGGGGCGGAAGCGCTCGCGCGGAACGCGGCACTTCTGCCTCATGTCACGATCAATCCGGTAAAAGGAAAGGCACCGATAGCGCGGAATACGAGGGAAAGCATCAACAGAGGTATGTTATTCGGTTATGCCGCCGCGTGTGACGGCATAGTCGCCAGATTCAAAAAGAAATACAGTAAGGCGCTTAAGGTTGTCGCGACCGGCGGCGACGCCGCATTGATCACCAGACATTCCAGCCAAATAAAGACAGTTTGCCCCAACCTAATATTTGAGGGACTACTTCGTTTGTAAACGCGGAGGATCGGGGGACATAAACGCGGAGGATCGGGGGACATGTCATTTGGGGACACCCCTCCCGCACGAAAATCATCCGTTTTTGCACATTTTTGGTGATTTGCGTCTTTGTAAACATCAACAAAATGTCCCCCGATTTCTCTCCTCGTAGGGGTGGTTTCTAAACCCGCCC
>JBDRNI010000093.1:0-2336 GCA_043811335.1 Candidatus Omnitrophota bacterium
TGACTATTCAGTAATGTAATGATTGACACTGAAACAAGAAGCGCGCATATTTTTGAATTGACAGTCGTATCGCGAACTAACGCACGAAGTGACCAGACATGGACAAGACCTTCCTGAAGCTTCTGTCGCATTCCGACGGCATGCTTCTTTCAAATAAGGGCCTGCACGTCAAGGGGATCCACGGCGGGATACCCTTTTTGTTCGAGAAAGACAAAAGCCTGATAGGGCTCGCGAACGAAATCGGCGCGGAGTACGTTTCGCTTTCCTTCGTGCGAGACGCCCGGGATATACTCGAGGCAAAAAAAAGTTTAAAAAAAGATATTCACGTAATAGCCAAGGTAGAGACCCGCGCCGCCCTGGAAAACCTGCCCGAGATACTCGGTGAGGTTGAATCCGTTCTCATGGACAGAGGGGATCTCTCGACGGAAATAGACATGCTCGAACTTTCCGAAGCCCAGGACGAGGTCATAGGTTCGGCCCTCAGGGCCGGGAAGAATATTTATCTTGCGACGCAATTTCTTAAGAACATGGAAAAGAATCCGATCCCGCTCATTTCCGAAATAATGGATCTATGCAAGACCGTGAAGTCAGGCGTAAGCGGCATTCAGCTTTCGGAGGAAACAGCGGTAGGAAGATACCCCATAGAATGCGTCAAGATGGTATTTGACGTTTTTAGATTGCATGGATCCGGGAAGCAGCTGTCTTAAGATAATTTTTAGGAGTTTTTTTGAAATCGCGCAATAAACAGCAAAAACGTTTTGACCAAGGCGTGAATATTATACCGGCAAAAGATACCGACGCCGGCGCGTGGGACGGCTATGCCGCCGCTTCCGGGACCCCTCCTATGAATATTTTTGCCTGGAAGGATATTTTGCGAGAAACATACGGAGTGAAAACAGCATTTTTCCTGATGCGCGGGGATAATGGACGCATAGAGGGTATCTTGCCGCTCTATATCACAAATCAATGGCGGGGGAGAAAGAGCGTCTATTCGCTTCGTTTCGGGTTTGTCGGCGATAACGACTTCGCGAGGAGTCAGTTATTTGCCAATGCGATTCGATTCTGTAAGGAGAAAGGAATAACCTCATGTCTTGCCACGAGCGGTTACGACAGCTGGACGCCGAGCCCTTGCGATGTTTTATTGAAGAAGACGGTAGTGCTGGAGATCGCGGGCTCTGAAGATGAGTGCTGGAAGAAATTGCGCGATAAAACGCGAAACATGGTGAGAAAATCCTGCAAGGGCGATCTTGTCGTGGAGGAAGGGTTTGATAATTTAAAAAAGTTTTACGATATATACGCTTCGCTTATGTGCCGAAAGGGCATGCCTTTCCATTCATACAAGTTCTTCAGCGTTATGGCCCGGAGATTGGCGGAAAATGCGGCTCTTCTTGTTGTAAAAAAGCATAACCGGGTCCTCGGCGGCACTTTTGTTCTTACAACAGGGGATGTTGCTATCTATCCGTTCCAGGCATCCGCGCCCGACAGCCTTGTTCTCGGGCCAAATGATCGCATGGTGTGGGAGACGGTTCTCTTTTGCCGCAGGAAGGGGATCCGGTTATTGGACATGGGGGAATCCGTCGAAGGTAGCGGGAGCTACCGGTTCAAAACAAATTTTGGCGGTATTCCGAGGGATATATATTATTACAATATGCTGTCCACGGAAAACAAAGGCGGTACAAAAGAACCCGGTAAAACGAAAGGCGCGGCGTTTAACGCGGAAAAGCTGATACGCCTTTTACCTCTTAAGAGCATGAAAAGAACCCTGGCGCAATTGATAAAGGCCAGGCAGAGAATTATCTGATCCAAACTACGATGCACGGTTTTTGAGGCGCAAAAATGGCTGATGGCAAAGATATATCCGGATTAAAGATATTTATTGCAGGGAACAGAGGATATGCCTCCAAGATACTGGGGCGCCTTCTGTCTTCCGGCGAGAATGTGGCGGGGATTTGCAGTCGCAAAGAGCCGAACGCTTTTGTCGGGACCGCTAAGCGACGCGTGAAGCAGGCGCTCTGGAAGACGGGATTATATTCCGTAGATAGTTTTGAATATCGCAACCCCTTTGAACGATTTTCATCGCCTTCGGCAATAGCTCGCAGATGCCGCATAGCTTTTTTTGACGCCGATCAGATACGCATGCCGTCCTTCGAGGCAAAACTGCGCTCTCTTGCGCCCGATATCATGTTTGTAGCGGGGTTTCATCGCTTGATACCCGAAAGTATAATCAGGATCCCGGCAAAAGGGGCGGTTAACTTTCACCCTTCCTTATTGCCCAAGCATAGAGGCGGGACGCCTAACAGATGGATCATACGGAACGGAGAAAAAGAGACAGGCGT
>JBDRNI010000094.1:0-11291 GCA_043811335.1 Candidatus Omnitrophota bacterium
TACATGAGGCCGAACATTAAGAAAAACAAATCATATAGTAATCGCATATTGCCCTCTAATTATAGTGATCAGTGAGTAGTGAACAGTGATCAGCAAGTTTAACGACACTTGCTCTATGCTCCTTCGTCATTCTGAGGCCCAAAATGGGCCGAAGAATCTAATGCTTTAGATCCTTCATTCGCCTTCGGCTCATTCAGGATGACGATTTTGTTCGCTCCTCAGGATGACAGACGTCTGCCTACATTATTTCCAAACTGAAATCAAGCGGTGATATGGTGGAAGTCAGGGCACCGATTGAGATGATATCAACTCCTGTTTTCGCGTAACTTTTGATGTTTTTGTTCGTAATGCCTCCCGAGGCCTCATATAGCACTTTTTTTGCGAGACCCATCTTTTGCCTCATGGCGATCGCTCTGCGGATCTTTGCGCAAGACATGTTATCCAGCATTATAACGTCAGGCGCTTCGGAAAGCGCTGATCCACATTCTTTCAGGGTCTCCACCTCTATTTCTATCTTGATACCTTTCGGCGCGGCACGACGGGCGCGTCTTGCGGCCTCTTTTATCACGGCTCTGTTATCAGAGATCTTCATCTGTGCGCCCAGCGCTTTCAGGTGATTATCTTTTATTAGGATCATATCCCACAGGCCTTTTCTGTGATTATATCCGTGGCCGATCGCAACGGCGTATTTTTCCAAATATCGGTTAAAGGGAATGGTTTTCCGGGTATCATGCACCCTGACGCGCGTATCCTTGACCAGATCCGTGATATCGCGCGCCGCTGTAGCGATACCGCTAAGCATGCCGAGAAAATTCAGGGCTGTTCTTTCCGCCTTCAGCACGGAAGAGACCTTTCCGCTGATAAACGCTATTTTTCGGCCGGGCGTAAGGCGCGAGGCGTCTTTCGCGGCAGAGCGGAAACTTACCCCGCCCCCGGCCGCCGCAAAAACCCTTTCCGCGACGGGCATTCCGCACAGTATGCCTGAGCCGCGCGATATGATAACGGCATTAACCTTCCGGGCGCCGTCAAGAACGGCCCGGGTGGTAATATCTCCGCGGGCGGCATCTTCTATCAGCGCCGCGCGCGCGATAATGTCTATTATTTTCCTGTCCGGTTTTACGCTATTCCGCATTTTTCCTCAAGTTTTGCTACTTCTTTTTTTGTAAGGCGCCTGAACGCGCCCGGTTTCAGGCCTCCCAGCTCGAGCCCCGCATACCTGAACCGCTCAAGCTCCAGAACTTTTGCTTCCGCAACTTCAAACATCCGCTTTATCTGCCGGTTTCGGCCTTCATGCAGTTTAACCGTATAAACGGCGGCGCCGTCTTTTTCGCCGATGAATTTTATACTGCACCGGGCAGTAAGTTTGCCGTCAATTTCTATTCCGCGTTTCAGACGTTTCAGATCCACATCCGAAAGACGCGGAAAAACCGTTACCCGGTATTCCTTTTCTATCACGTAACTCGGATGGGCAAGCCGATGCGTAAGGCGGCCGTCATTCGTCATTATCAAAATACCGGTGGTGTCCTTGTCCAGGCGCCCAACGGGATAGAGCCGCGCGTCTATATCTTTAAAAAAATCAGTTACCATGCTGCTCGCGTGCATATCCCGCGCCGTGGAGACAACGCCGGCCGGCTTGTTGAAGAGAAAATAACATTTCTTCTCCTCACCGGGAAGACGCCGTCCTTCAACAACTATTTCATGCATGTCCGGATCAACCCGAAACCCTCTTTCGGTAACGCGCAGGCCGTCCACCGTGACCTTGCCGCTCTCAATAAGAGCAGCCGCATGCCTCCGCGAAGCCACCCCGGCATGCGCAAGAACCGTCTGCAACCGCTTTTTGATGTCGCCCCTTTGTGTTGCAATGGTTTGTGATCAGTGATCTGTGAACTGTGATCTGTTCGGGGTTTCGTTCTGGATTCCCGCTTTCGCGGGAATGACAGACGAGACGCCCGTCGCCCGTCCTGCTCTCAGCCGTTTTACAGATCACTACTCACTGATCACAGATCACTAATCTGTGACCTACCGTTCGAAAACGGAGAGGTTATCCCTGAGAAAACTCAGCTCTTCTCCGGACTTTCGGCGTTTTTCCTGCTCTTTTTCAACGGCGTTTTTCGGCGCTTGAGCGAGAAATTTTTTGTTCTTGAGTCTTTTGTCAACGCTGTCAAGATACTGTTCAATATCTTTTATCTTTTTTTCTATCCGGGCTCTTTCTTTATCAATATCTATAACCTCGCCGAGTGAGGCGGAGAGTTTTATCGTTCCTGCGAGAACCGAGACAGCTCCCGCCGGTTTCCCCCCGGCTATCCGGAACTTGCACCGGCTGAGCCGTTCAATATAAGGAGCGTTCCCATCAAGCAGGGTCCTGCAGCGCTTTGTCCCGGCGTCTGCCTGAACCTGCAGTTCGGCGGTATTCGGCACGTTCCAGAAAGCTCTGATATTCCGCACGGCAGAAATAACCCCTGTCAGTTTTTCCATGTCTTTGACCGCTTCAGGATCGTCATATTTTTTCTCGGATACCGGCCAGGGCGCTTTCATTATCCACTCGCCCGTCTTTGCCGGCAAGGCCTGCCATATCTCCTCGGTCATGAACGGCATTACCGGATGCAAGAGACGCAGCGACCCACTCAACACCTTAAGCAAAACACCGCGAGTGACGGGTTTATTGTCAGAAAGTTTTGAGATCTCCAGATACCAGTCGCAGTATTTATGCCATATAAAATCATACAGTGCAGCGGTCGCATCGTTGAACCTGTACGTCTCAAGGTGCCTGGTCACTTTTTCCGCCGTTCTGTTAAAGCGATCCAGTATCCAGCGATCCGCGACACTTAGATCTTTTGGATCAATTTCAGCGATGGGAATATCCTTATCAGGGCTCATCAAGACAAACCGCGCGGCGTTCCATAGTTTATTCGCGAAATTACGGCCTATTTCAAACTTTTCTTTTGACAGAAAAACATCCTGCCCCTGAGAAGTTATTGAAATAATACTGAACCGCAATGCGTCGCTTCCGACTTCTTTTATAACGTCAAGCGGATCAATAATGTTTCCGAGTGATTTTGACATTTTCGTGCCGGTGGAATCGCGCACCGTTCCGTGTATATACACGTCCCGGAACGGTATCTCGCCGCGGAACTTTAAACCGGCCATGATCATTCTCGCGACCCAGAAAAATATTATTTCCTGAGCCGTGACCAGAACGGCCGTGGGATAAAACTTCTTCAGTTCCCCGGTTTCTTCCGGCCAGCCCAGTGTTGAAAAAGGCCACAGCCATGAACTGAACCACGTGTCCAGCACATCGCTATCCTGCTCCATGCCGTCCGTTCCGCACGCGGGACATTTATCCGGCGGCAGGGTGCCCACATACACGCCTTTCTTTCCCGGGGCCTTGATCTCAACATCACGCGCATCACCGTATTTCAGGCACTTGCGGCAATACCAGACCGGAATACGATGCCCCCACCATATTTGGCGGGAAATACACCAGTCCCGGATATTTTCCACCCAGTTGAGATATACTTTGGTCCATCTTTGGGGATAAAACTTTATATTCCCCTTCTTCACGACCTTAACAGCCTCTTTAGCCAGCGGCTTCATCTTCACGAACCACTGTTTTGACAGGCGGGGTTCAACAACGGTATGACAGCGGTAACAATGTCCCACGGCGTGAACATGTTCCTCCGCTTTTACAAAAAGCCCTCTTTCTTTCAGGTCTTCCACGATCGCTTCGCGGCATTCAAACCTGTCCATGCCCTCGTAGTCGCCGCCCAAAGCGTTTATCCGGCCGTCCGGGTGCATCACATTCACGTTTTCAAGCCCATGTTTGCGTCCGAGTTCAAAATCCACCGGATCATGCGCCGGCGTGACTTTAAGCGCGCCCGTTCCAAACGCCGGATCCACTCCCCTGTCTGCTATTATTCTCAACGGCTTGTTGAGCACCGGCAATATCAGCGTCTTGTCCAAAAGAGACAAATACCGCTTATCCTTCGGATTGACGGCAACAGCAACGTCCCCGAGCATCGTTTCCGGACGCGTGGTCGCCACCACCACGTAATCCTCGTTCTCTTTTTCAAGCTTCTTTTTTCCCGCGACGGGATACTTGATGTAATAAAGCATGCCCTTGACTTCACGGTGTTCGGCTTCTTCGTCGCTGAGCGCCGTACCGCAGCGCGGGCACCAGTTTATGATGTAGTCGCCTTTGTATATCAGGCCGTCCCCGTATAACCGCACGAAAACTTCCCTAACGGCGAGAGAAAGACCTTCATCCATCGTAAAACGCGTCCGTTCCCAGTCACAGGAACACCCAAGCCTCTTCAGCTGGTGAATGATCGTCGTGCCGTATTGCTCTTTCCACTGCCAGACCTTCTCCAGAAACTTTTCCCGGCCCAGGTCACACTTCTTAAGATCTTTCCGGGCGAGCTCCCTTTCAACAACATTCTGCGTCGCTATTCCGGCATGATCCGTCCCGGGCATCCACAACGTCTCAAAGCCCTGCATGCGTTTCCATCGCACCAGAATATCCTGAATGGTATTGTTCAGGGCGTGTCCCATGTGGAGAACTCCCGTGATATTGGGCGGGGGAATTACTATGCAGTAAGGTTCCTTCGCGCCGGAGGGCACGGCATGGAAGAGGCCTTCGCGAGACCATGCGTTATAGATCTCTTCGTCTCTTTTTTGGGGTTCGTACCTGACGGCGAGATCTTTCATCTGCGGTGCTTCTTCTCGTCTTTCATGAATTTATATTCAATGGAATCTCTGAGGGCCAGCCAGCTTGCCTCTATGATATTCTCTGAAACGCCGACCGTCCACCATGAATCCGTTTTATCCTGGGATTGGATCAGAACCCGGACCTTGGCGGCCGTGGCCGCTTTCTCGTCAAGCACCCTCACTCTAAAATCGGAAAGGCGCATCTCTTTGATAGACGGATACACCACCACGAGCGCCTTGCGAAGTGCGCAATCAAGGGCATGAACGGGCCCGTCGCCGAGAGCAACGGTATGTTTATGCACGCTGCCCATTTTAAGTTTCACGGTGGCCTCCGAAACGATCTTATCTTCCCCGCCGCGTTTTTCCACGATCACCCTGAAATCTTCCATCTCCAGATGTTTCTTGAACGTCGCCGACGCCTTTTTCATCAGAAGAAAAAGTGATGCCTCGGCCAACTCAAACTGATAGCCTTGATTTTCCATGTCCTGCACGCGTGCCAGGATCTCTCCGGTTTTCTTTGAGCCCTTTTCCATCCGGATACCCATCTCGTCGGCTTTCTTGACTATGCTGGATTTGCCGGAAAGCTCAGAGATAACCATGCGCCTCTTGTTGCCGACTTTCTCCGGAGACATGTGCTCGTAAGACCTGTTGTTCTTCAGGATCGCGTTAACGTGCACGCCCGCTTTATGAGTGAACGCGCTCCTGCCTGTATACGGCTGCGCGTCACGCTGCTTGACGTTTGAGATCTCCGCTATGTAGCGGGATGTCTCCGTCAGTTCCTTGAACGCGGAAGAACTCATGCAATCCAGACCCAGTTTAAATTTGAGCGCCGGCATGACTGACACGAGATCGGCATTGCCGCATCGTTCGCCGTATCCGTTGAATGTTCCCTGAACTTGAGTGCAGCCTGCCTCAACCGCCGCAATGGAATTCGCCACGGCCATGTCAGCATCATTATGAACGTGGATGCCGAGCACGGCTCCGGTCCTCGCTTTTACTTCCTCAACGATCTTAACAAGACGGCTCGTGAGCATTCCGCCATTGGTATCGCAGAGCGTTAACACCTCAGCGCCGCCTGAAATAGCCGCTTTCAGTGTGTCCATGGCGTATTGCGGATTGTCTTTATACCCGTCAAAAAAATGTTCGGCATCAAAGATCACACGGCGCTTATTTTTCTTTAAATAACCGATAGAAGCCTCGATCATCCTGAGGTTTTCCTTCATCGTGGTTCTCAACACGGCGCTTACATGCAGATCCCAGCTTTTACCGAATATCGTTAAATACCGTGTTCCGGCCCGGAGCAGGCCTTTAAGTATTACGTCCGATTCCGCGCGGGCGCCGGGGCGGCAGGTGCTGCCAAAAGCCACAAGTGCGGCATTTTTCAGCTTGAGGGATTTCGCCGCTTTTTTGAAAAACGCATTGTCTTTCGGATTCGCGCCGGGCCAGCCGCCTTCAATAAAATCCACGCCGAACGCGTCTAATTTTTGGGCAATACGGATCTTATCCTGCACCGAAAAAGAGATCCCTTCTGACTGGGCTCCGTCCCTTAATGTCGTATCATAAACATATATCTTTTTTCCCATCTTGCCTCACGCTCCTCGTTCCTGTTCTTTATCGTTTCCGAGAGGAAGTTTTTCTTTTTCCGAGACCGAACGCCTGATGAACCGCGCGCACGCCTTTATCGGCGAATTTTTTTCTCACCACACAGGAGATCTTGATCTCGCTCGTAGATATCATCTCAATATTGATCTTCTTTGCCGCAAGCGCCTTGAACATTCTGGCCGCGACCCCGGAATGACTGCGCATTCCTATTCCGACAACCGATATCTTGGCGATACCTCTGTCAAACGCGACTTCCCCGGCCTTGATCCTGGCAGCGGTCTCCTTGACCACATGCTGGGCCCTGCGAAGATCCTTTTGCTCTATGGTAAAGGAAATATCCGTTAACTTCGTCCGGGATATATTCTGAATTATCATATCCACGTTTATGCCTGCCTGCGCCAGGTGTTCAAATACCCTGCTGGCTTCTCCCGGCCTGTCGGGAACATCGCATATCGTGACTTTTGCTTCATTTTTATTTACAGTCACGCCGCGTACCAAGACGTCTTCCATGTCCTTGACCTCCTTAGTTATCAAAGTTCCTTCCTCCAAAGAAAAGCTTGAACGCACACACATCGGCACGTTGAATTTGCCGGCGACCTCCATGCTCCGCGCCTGCATGACCTGAGCGCCGAGAGACGCCATCTCCAGCATTTCCTCATAGCTTATGCTGTTCAGTTTTCGCGCGTTGGGCACTATCCCCGGATCAGCCGTGTAAACGCCCTTGACATCCGTGTATATCTCGCACATTTTCGCTTTCAGGACTTTCGCAAGCGCCACCGCCGTCATGTCTGACCCGCCTCTTCCGAGGGTGGTGATCTCCTGGTCCAGATTAATACCCTGAAAACCCGCAACTATAACTATTCTACCGCGGCGCAGTTGTTTCTTTATCCTTTCCGTAGAGATATCTATGATCTTTGCTTTCGTGTGAGAAGAATCCGTGATAATACCTACCTGCGCGCCGGTAAAAGATATGGCTTCCTGTCCGAGTTCCTGCAGCGCCATGGCAAGAAGCGCGACAGAAACCTGTTCGCCGGTTGACAGGAGCATGTCAAGTTCTCTTTCCGCGGGATCTTTGCTGACCCGTCCGGCAAGGTCAAGTAACTCATCAGTCGTGCCCCCGAGCGCCGAAACCACGACAACCACGTCATACCCGGACTTTTTACGGGCAATGATCCTTCGCGCAACCTCCGTGATCCTTTCCGGGCTGGCCACGCTGCTTCCGCCGTATTTCTGGACTATGATCCCTTTTTTTTTCATTTTTTCAATAAGAGTTTCATGAGTTCCGACCCGTTATCAAGCGACATGCTGCCCATTTTCGCCGACGCTTCGGTAAAAACCACCACGTCATCGGGAATTATACCGCTGCCGGATATAGCAAAAGGCACCGGGTCGGCCGTGTGAGTTCTTTTTAACACCGGCGTGGGATGATCGGGAAGTATCAACACCCGGTAATCAACCTTACCGGAAAGCTCTTCCATGATCCTGCCGGTTATCTTGCTGTCAAAGTTTTCGATCGCCTTTATCTTTGCTCTGATATCTCCGTTATGCCCGGCCTCGTCCGGCGCTTCCACGTGGACAAAGACAAAATCATTTCTTTTGAGAATATCAAGCGCGGCCTCCGCTTTCGCCTCATAATTTGTATCGTAGTATCCTGTCGCGCCGGGAATGTCGGGCGTTTCAAGTCCGAGAATACGCCCCAGCCCCTTAATTAGATCAACCGCTGATACGATCCCTCCCGAGATGCCGTAGGTATCCTTAAAAGAAGGTATATCATGCTTTTTCCCCTGCCCCCAGAACCATATCATGTTAGCGGGATTCTGCCCAAGGTCTATTCGCACTTTATTAATATCATGGCCTTCCAATATCTCCTTTGACTGTTCCATGATCTTGACAAGCTCGTCATTCTTCGGAAAATGTTCCGCTACGGGTTTATCCAGTATATCGTGCGGGGGATAACACCGCACTTTTGCCAACTCATCGGCCTCCTCGGCGCTGGAACAATGCACGACCAACAGATTCCGATAACTTGTCCCGGTATAAAAACGAAATTTTTCATTCCCGAGTTTCGCGCTTAATCCCGCTACCAGCACTTCCGTTTCTTTCGTCGTGATATGGCCGGCGCTGTAATCCACCATCTTACCGTCGGAAACCGTCGCCATGTTGAATCGGAATGCCACGTCTTTTTCAGAAAGATCTATCCCGAGATTGGCGGCTTCCAGAGGCCCGCGGCCGCAGTAATATTTTCGCGGATCATACCCCAGTATTGAAAGGTTTGCCACATCGCTGGCGGGAACCATGCCGTCGGGAACATTTTTAGCCGTGCCGACGACTCCTTCACGCGCGATCGTATTCATGTTAGGAGCATTGGCTATCTCCATGCAAGTATGATCATTGAGTTCTTCAAGCGGCAATCCGGCCATACCGTCAGGCACCAATATAATATATTTCATGTCTTCTCCAGTTTTTATTAATGGTAGGTCAGCCTGTTATAAGAGTGACCTACTCTGTGGATAACTCACAATCCGGCTTCACGCACGACGCTTTCCGTATTCGCATCTACCACGACAGGGGCCTGCGTACATTTTATGGCCCTGTCGGGATCTTTTAAACCGTGTCCGGTCAGAACGCATACGATATCTTTATTCCCACGACGCGAAGTATCTCCGCAAAAATATCCTTCTTTCGCTTTTTTCAAGATCCCGGCCACTCCGGCGGCGGACGCCGGCTCAACAAACACGCCTACCTTATCGGCCAGCATCTTATAAGCGCTCAGGATCTCCTCATCAGTGACTTTTTCTATAAGCCCTCCCGAGGCGTCCCGAGCTTCTTCCGCCTGTTTCCAGCTTGCAGGATTGCCTATCCTTATGGCGGTTGCTATCGTTTCCGGATTATCTATAACGTGTCCTTCCACTATCGGCGCCGCTCCGGCCGCCTGAAAACCGAGCATCTTGGGCAGATCCTTGATCTTTCCCTTTTCCTGGTATTCGCGATACCCCTTCCAATAAGCGGTAATATTCCCGGCATTGCCCACCGGCAGGGCATGATAATCGGGAGCGCGGCCCAAACGATCGCATATCTCAAAAGAGGATGTTTTCTGTCCCTCTATCCGATAAGGATTGATAGAATTGACAAGTGTCACGGGATACTTTTCGGTTATTTCACGGACGATGTTCAGCGCGTCATCAAAATTACCGCGCACCGCGATCACTCGTGCGCCGTGTATCAGCGCCTGAGCCAGTTTGCCGAGAGCGATCGCCCCTTCGGGAACAACCACTATACATTTTATTCCCACTCGCGCGGCATAAGCGGCCGCCGAAGCGGATGTGTTTCCCGTGGACGCGCACGCTACCGCCTTTGACCCCTCTTCAACGGCCTTGGAAACCGCAAGGGTCATTCCTCTATCCTTGAAACTGCCGGTCGGATTGAGTCCCTCATATTTCAGCCAGACACGGATCCCCGGGCCGATCATCTCCGCTATATGATCGGCTTTGATCAGCGGGGTATCTCCTTCTTCCAGTGTAACGACCGGTGTTTTTTCGCTTACGGGAAGATATTTTCTGTATTTCTCTATTATTCCCATTATTCCTCTATCCGGATCGCGACCGTCTTATCGGTCACATTCTCCATCTCGTCTATCCGTGAAATAGCTTTCCGCATGCTCCCTTCAGAAGCCCTGTGCGTCAGTATTATCACGGGAACCGTTTCGCCTTCTTTTCTTTCCTCCTGAGAAACGCTGGCGATACTTATGCCGTTTTCCGCGAGAACCGAAGACAGCCCGGACAAGACACCCGGTTTGTCTATAACAGAAAACCTGAGATAATAGGACACCAAGAGATCCTCCATCTTCTTAAGACGTTTGTCTCCGGAAATGTTTTTCGGATACGCGAGAGGAGGACTGTTTTTACCGATAAAAGCAATATGCCTGGCGATCTCAACAATATCTCCGACAACAGAACCGGCTGTCGGTTTTCTCCCCGCTCCTTTGCCGAAAAGAAGGGATTCCCCCGCAAGATCGCCTTTGATAAATATAGCGTTGTCTTCACCCCGGACATCCGAAAGAATATGGGAGGATCTGATCAGCGTAGGATGAACCCTGAGTTCCAATCCGTCGGAAGTATCTTTCGCTATTGCAAGCAGCTTGACGCTGTAGCCCCATCGCTCCGCATTCCGTATATCCTGCGGATCGATGCCCGTGATACCTTCGGTGTAAATATCACTGCCGGTTATCTCCCTGCCGAAACTCAGCACCGAAAGTATCGCCAGTTTATGAGCGCTGTCGGCGCCGCTTATGTCAAGGTCCGGATCCTTCTCGGCGATATCTTTTTCCTGCGCGGTTTTGAGCGCCTCATCAAAAGAGCAGCCTTTCTCGGCCATCAACGTCAACATGAAATTAGTCGTGCCGTTCAGAATACCGTAGACAGTGCTGATCTTGTCCGCCGCGAAACTTACCATCAGGGTCCGGATAATGGGAATAGCGCCCCCCACGCTGGCCTCAAATTTCACGAACACGCCGTTTTGCGCGGCGGCGTTAAATATTTCTTTCCAGCTTTCGGACAAGAGCGCCTTATTCGCAGTGACGACATGTTTCTTTTTGCGAAGAGCTTTCAGAATAATGTCTTTTGCGGCATCCACCCCGCCGATCAACTCAACAATAATATCCATGCTCTTATCATTGATCAAATCGTCCGCGGACGATGTTTTTATGGGACAATCCACTCTCTCAAGCGCCTGTTTATCCTTATCGCACACGCCCTTGATCACGAGAGAAACACCCGCTTTTTCGCTGATCAAATGTCCGTTGCGAATAATGGCGTCATAGACGCCGCCGCCCACCGTCCCGAGACCTATCAATCCGATATTCACTGATTTCATATTTACTCCTTCAAGAGAGCTCACTAAATAACCAATAACCAAGATACAAGATACAAATAATATTCAAATCACAATAACCAAACAACATTTTCTCCTGTTTGGTTATTGGATTT
>JBDRNI010000095.1:0-9206 GCA_043811335.1 Candidatus Omnitrophota bacterium
ACGGTCTTTCTTCCGTCTTTATGCGCCTTTCTCATTCGGCCTTTAAATGACCGCACCGAATGATCCATTTCGCAAGGCACCCCCTTCGCCCGAAGTTTCGCCGCTATGCGGAATGCTTCCGTTCTGGCCCCGTTATCCACCGGCAAGACAAGCGCGCCGGGAACAGCGTCAGCTACACCTTTTTCATTCATAACCAAAAGCAGCCTTTCTGTTCCGAGAGCGTATCCGGCGGCCCCGACATCGGGCCCGCCCATTTTTTTTACAAGTCCGTCATAACGTCCTCCCGCGGCCAGCGCGCTCTGCGCTCCCAGCAGAGGATGTGTGATCTCGAATATCGCGCCGGTATAATAATCCAGCCCTCTTACCATGTCTTTTTTTTCATGAAAAGAAATTTCTTCCTCATGCAGGATATTTTTCAGATCACTATAATCTTTCGCGCAACCGGTACATAGATGCTCCCTGATATCCGGCGCTCCGCTGATAACCGATCGGCATTTTTCTTTTTTACAGTCCAACACGCGCAGCACATTCTTTTTCATTCTTCGGCTGCAGTCGCCGCACAAAGCAGAACTTTTATCGGATAGATAAGATGCCAGCTTTTTCTGATAGGACTCACGATCCCGGGCACACCCCAGAGAACTCAGCAATACGCTGAACCCGGAAACGCCGAGATCCGTAAGAAGAAAAGCAATACTTGAAATGATCTCGGCGTCTATATACGGATCGGATCCGCCTATCGCTTCAACGCCGATCTGGTGAAACTGTCTCTGTCGTCCTTTCTGCGGACGCTCGCCTCTGAACATGGGTCCTGAATAGAATAATTTGGTAAGACCTTCCGCATTATGCCAGCCGTGTTCTATGTAAGCCCGTATAACGGCAGCGGTCCCTTCCGGACGAAGCGATATGCTTGTGCCGCTGCGGTCGGTGAACGAATACATCTCTTTCTCGACTATATCCGTGTCCGCGCCGATACTCCGAGTAAAGACCCCTGTCTCTTCAAGAACGGGAGTCCGGATCTCATCATAACCGAACATCCGGAAAACCGTCCGGGCCCTTTCTTCCACCAGATGCATTGAACACGCGTCTTTCGGAAGAATATCGGGCATACCCCTCAGCGATTTGTATTTGAGTGTGCCGCTCATCTCAAGTTTTGGATGTTTCCCTATCTCTTATTCCGTTCGACATCAATCTTCATTTTCATGCCCGGTTTAAAAGAAACGACTTTCTTGTCCGGGATCGAAACGCCGGCACCGGTCCTGGGATTCCTTCCCATCCGGCCTTTCCGGGTCTTTACCTTGAATATGCCGAAATTTCTGAGTTCGATCTTCTCGCCGCGGCAAAGTCCTTCGATCACTATATCGAATGTCCTCTGCACGACTTTTTTGACTTCAACCTGCTTTACACCGATGTCATCAGAAACCCTCAAAATGATATCTTTCTTGGTCATACACCACTCCTTTCATTTTCTATATGATCGTGTAACCTTAAGTGCTTATGCTATCATCGGTTATAATTTATGTCAATGCAAATCCTGAGCCCTGCATCGAACTCCGTTCTGGTGCAGGGTAAATTCTAAACCTATCTTGTCAGAAACTTTACGTTACCGCTGCCAACTACCGTTTCGACCTCCTCAAGGAGGTCTCCCGTCGGGTGCACAAAGAGGCCCTCATCCGTTGATAGGCGAACCCTGCGCCCTTCAGGAGAAATAAGTTCCACGAACACGGGAGTTGTTCCCTTGAATTTACCGATCGCGTTTCTGATCCTCATCATCATCTGTTCTTCAAGGCCGGTCGTGGACACCTTTATAAGAACTGATTTCGTAAATTTCTCCTTGACCTTTTCCAGCAGCATGATCTCCTCGGCTATGATCTTCGGATCTTCTTCCCGAAGGTCCAGACGTCCGTACACGTAAACAAGAGCATCTTCTTTTACGAGCTCCGCCGTTTTCCGATATGTTTTCGGAAAAACAAGCACCTCAACAAAATTGTAAAGGTCTTCCAAGTTGAGAATTGCCATCTTTTCGGCTTTTTTACGGGTTACCGTTATGCGCGCTTTATTAATGATCCCTCCGATGAGGACCTTTTGCCCGTCAGTCAGTCCCGACAGTTCCGAGATCCTGCATGTGGAATAAGCGTTGAGAAGTCGTTCAAACCTGGTCAACGGATGGTTGGAAATATAAAACCCCAGCATCTCTTTTTCGTTGGCAAGAAGATCATGTTCCGCCCATTCCGGAATATCCGGCATATTCTGGAAAGTTTCCCTGAAACTTTCGTCTTTACCGCTATCGTCAAAGAATGACATTTGCCCGAGATTTTTATCCTTTGCGGCCTTGGCAGCCATGGCCAACACCTTGTCCAGCACTGCCATCGCCTGTGATCTGCGCACCGCTGTTGAATCAAATGCCCCGCATTTTATGAGACTCTCCACGACTTTCCTGTTAACCGTCCTGAGATCGACCTTCTGGGCAAAATCGTATATTGATTCAAATCTCCCGTTCTCTTTTCTTGAGACGATCATGGACTCGGCAGACCCGGCCCCGACGTTCTTCACCGCCGAAAGTCCGAATCTTATTCCTTTGCCAACCACCGTGAAATCCTTAAAACTCTCGTTGATATCCGGCGGCAGTATATCTATTCCCATTCGTATGGACTCACTAATATAATCGGACATTTTATCGGAATTATTTTTTTCGCTCGCAAGAAGCGCCGTCATGAATTCAACCGGATAACGCGCCTTAAGATACGCGGTTCTGTAACTGACCATCGCGTACGCAGCCGAATGCGATTTGTTAAAACCGTAGCCGGCGAAATATGCTATGAAATCCCATATCTTCCCGGCAGTGACGGGATCAACCTTGTTTCTCTTAGAACCTTCAAGAAATTTGAGTTTAACGCCTTCCAGCGCGCCCTGGATCTTCTTCCCCATGATCTTTCTGACATTATCCGCTTCCGCCATGCTGAACCCGGCAAGAGTGGATACTATCTTCATGACCTGCTCCTGAAAAACTATTATCCCATATGTATCTTTTAGTATCGGTTCAAGCGCCGGATGGTCATATTTGATCTCTATATGCCCCTGTTTCCGTTTTATAAACTCCTCCAGCATCCCGCTTCCCATTGGTCCCGGCCTGTAAAGCGCGAGTATCGCTATCAGATCCTCAAACTTCTCGGGTTTGAGTTTACGCAGGAGATCGCGCATGCCTCCCGACTCAAGCTGGAACACGCCTCCCGTTTCGGCCTTTGACAACAGTTCAAAAGTCACCTTGTCATCAAGAGGGATCTTCTCAATATCCACGTCCTCCGCTCTGGTGCGCTTGACTATCCTAACGGTCTGGTCAATAACTGTCAGCGTCTTCAGGCCGAGAAAATCCATTTTCAGCATGCCTATTCTTTCAAGAGATTTCATGGCATATCCGGTGGTTACCAGATCGTCCGCCGTCTTGAAAAGGGGAATACGTTTATTCAACGGCTTGTCCGAGATCACTACCCCGGCGGCATGTGTCGAAGCATGGCGGTTAAGTCCCTCAAGCCGCCGGGAAATATCAATAAGCTGCCGGAGAACGGGATCCTCTCTGTACCTGACTGCAAATTCGGGCTCGATCTCAAGTGTCCGTTCCAGCGTTATGCCCGGATCATTCGGAATAAGTTTAGCCATTCTGTCAACTTCGGCATAAGGTATGCCCATAACCCGTCCGACGTCCCTCAGCACACCCTTGGCCATCATGGTCCCGAACGTGATTATCTGCGCCACATTTTCTTTGGAATATTTCTCAACGACATAATCTATTACTTCGCCCCTTCGCTCAAAACAAAAATCTATATCTATATCGGGCATTGTAACTCTTGCCGGGTTTAGAAACCGCTCAAAGATAAGGCCATACTTGAGCGGATCTATATCGGTGATCCCCAACGCATAGCTCACGATACTTCCGGCGGCCGACCCTCTCCCCGGACCTACCGGTATCCCTTTTGTTTTTGCATGACGGATAAAATCCCAGACAATGAGAAAATAACTCACGTATCCGCTTTTTTCGATGATCTCCAGCTCATGCGCGACCCGTTCCTTTATCTCGTTCGTTATGGTCTCATAACGGTTTTTGATCCCCTCGGATACGAGTCGATCAAAAAAAACTGTATTATCCTCGTTTTCCGGAGCTTTAAAATGCGGAAGATGCAACGTGTTGAAATCCAGATCCACCTGGCACTTTTCCGCTATTCTCACGGTATTCTTCACGGCCTCGGGAACTTCGGAAAACGCCTTCTTCATTTCTTCCGTCGACTTGAAATACAACTGGTCGGTCTGAAACCTCATGCGTTTAGTATCATCAAGCGTGGTCTGTGTCTGTATGCACAGGAGCGCGTCATGCGCCTTGGCATCCGCCGCTTCAAGATAGTGGACATCGTTTGTGGCCACCATCTGAAGGCCGGTCTTACGCGCGAGGCTTATTATGCCTGAGTTGACCTTGGTCTGCTGACTCATGCCGTTATCCTGGATCTCCAGATAAAAATTGTCCTTACCGAATATATCGGCATATTCCATCGCGGTTTTTTCGGCCTTCTCTGGTTGGTCAGACAGAATAAAAGAAGCCGTTTCTCCTTTCAGACAGGCAGAGGTGGCAATCAAACCCTTTCCGTATTTGGAAAGCACCTCTTTGTCTACCCTCGGCTTGTAATAAAATCCTTCCAGATAACCGAGAGAAACGATTTCCATGAGATTTTTGTACCCGGTCAGGTTTTTTGCAAGAAGAACAAGATGGTAAGACGCCCCTCTGATACCATGGCTCGTTTTATCAAAACGGCTCTCAGGCGCCACATAGATCTCGCACCCTATTATGGGCTTGATCCCTCTTGCGAGGGCTTTTTCGTAAAAGTCTATGATACCGAACATGTTTCCGTGATCGGTTATCGCACACGCGGACATTTGATGTTTAGCGGTAAGATCAAGAAGTTCTCCTAAACGGCAGGCGCCGTCAAGAAGGCTGAACTGAGTATGGACGTGCAGGTGCACGAAATCGGAATGCGGTTTTGTCATGGTCTGGCGCGGTTGCGGTTAAGGACATCCGTGGTTTGTCGTTTATTTTTTCATCCCTACACGCTGAGCGGTCTGGTAAACTTTACCTTCGGTCTGGATAGAAGGAGCTATGATCATATCAACAAGCTGCATCTCATGGATATTGTGCGCTCCGAGGTTTCCCATGCTTGTTGCGAGGGCCCCCACGAGATTCTGTGTTCCGTCGTCAAGTCCGGCAGGACCGTACAGGATCTCCTCCAATGTTCCCGTAGTCCCGACATGAATGCGAGTCCCACGCGGAAGCGAAGGATGCGGCATTGCCATCCCCCAGTGATAGCCCCTGCCGGGCGCTTCCTTGACTCTGGCAAAAGCATTCCCCAGCATTACCGCATCAGCTCCGGCAGCAAAGGCCTTGCACACGTCACCGCCGGTTGCCATGCCGCCGTCAGTAATAATCGGAACATATTTGCCCGTTTTTTTAAAGTAAAAATCCCTCGCGGAAGCGCAGTCGCAGGTCGCTGTGATCTGCGGCACGCCTATTCCGAGAACACCGCGGGAAGTGCATGCCGTTCCGGGACCGATACCCACAAATATCCCCGCGCACCCGGTTTCCATCAGAGAAAGAGCCACATCATAATTCACGCAGTTGCCGAGAAGCACGGGAACTTTCATGTCTTTACAGAATTTAGGAAGATCCAGGGGTTCGTATTCACTTGATTCGTGCCTCACGCTAATGACCGTAGATTGAATAGCAAAGGCATCGCAGCCCGCCTCCAGCGCGATCGGCCCGAATTCACCCGCCACTTGCGGATTGCAACTGACAATGGCGGGAACACCGGCAGATTTTATTTCTTTAATTCTTTCGCTTATAAGCTTCTTTTTTATCGGCCTGGAATAAACGTCCTGTATTGTCCTGGTGACTTCTCCGTCATCGCAATTTATTATTCTTTCTATGGCCTCGGCGGGATTTTCATATCTGGTGGAAATACCCTCAAGATGAAGAACGGCTATACCACCTAATTTTCCCATGGTGATGGCAAAATTCGTATCTACCACCCCGTCCATTGAAGACGCCATGATCGGGACCTGGAATTTCATGCCGCCTATTTCGCAGGAAGTATCAACATCATTGGGGTTTATAGTAAGATTCCCCGGAACAAGGGCCACTTCATCAAAGCCGTAACTGCGCCTGGCTTTTCGGCCTTTTCCTACCCACATTCCCATGATACCCTCCTGTTTTATGCCCATCGTATTATATAATATTAAAGTTAATTTTCATAGTATCATACAAAATAGGGTGGGATTTGTCAAGGGTACGGGCATCTCCGAATCGGTGCGAGGACGGGGTTCAATGGTTTGAGGGCGCGGCGGAAGGGCGAATGATTATTCGCCCGTACGAATTCTATTTCTATTTCCCCGTGGGGGAACGAAGTCCCCATGCTTCCGTTCCGGGAACGGAAAGGAACGAAAATGAAATTCGTAGGGGCGAATAATCATTCGCCCTTACGGGTGTCCCCAAATGCCTGCCCCGAATCATGTCCCGAGGCGGATGGGGTCGAAATATGATCTCAGGGCGGCGATTGCGGATAAGACGGCCAAGTAGCTTGTTTTCGGGTTCATCGGTGAAGGGACGTTTTCAACCCGGAGGGTCATGACGCCGGCTTTGCTTTTGACCTCTATTTCGTGAGTGTTTCTGGTATATGCGGGTGAAACTATTATCTTGACCCGGGTTTTTTCCGGACCTATTCCAGCTATGGAAAGAAGCGCTGCGACGTTGATATTTTGGGGAAATCCTTTCATGGCATCCGTGGCGTTCCCTTCAAAAATAACGGTCTCGTCCGTTATCGCTTCCGCGTCAATGCCTTTTTCCGCGAGATACGGCGCGCCCTTGACCGAACGGGGCGCCTTCCGTGTGGTAAGCGTTACGCTTTCAATACCGGATATTTTCGCGGCTTTAAGAGCATCCACCCCGGCGATCGCGCCCGAGGGAAGTATAACCTTTATTCCGGACTCTCTCGCCTCTTGAAGAAGATCTTCCCTCCCCAGAAGGCCCCCTACACTCATGATCATGGCGTCTTTCTTTTTCTCAACAGCCATTCTCAAAACCTCCGGAACAGCTACCGGCGCTGCCGCTTCCAGAATAAGATCGGCTTCATCGGCGACTTCCGCAACGCTCGCAGCGATCTCCGCTGATCCGAGTTTTTCCGCAAGGGCTTCCGCCCGATGCGGTACGGTATCATACAGGATCACCCTATCCACCTCCCGGTTCAGCTCTTTTTTCGCATACTCCCCAAGAGCGGATCCTATAACCCCGCATCCAATAATTCCTATGATTTTAGTATTCATGTCTCTGCTCTTGAACCGTAGGGCTCCGTGTTATGGTGAACAGTGATCTGTGAACAGTTCGGATTCCGTTCTGGATTCCCTCTTTCGAGGGAATGACAGACGAGGCGTCCTTCGTCCCTCTGCCCTGATCACTGTTCACTGATCACTGTTCACTATGCTCTATGCTCCGTCACTTCAAGCATCCGCTCTAATGCCCTGCGGGCTTTTTCCGCCACGTTCCCCGGAACTTCAATCCTGTAAACCATTTTCTCCAGAGACCTTGCAAGCCATCCGAGCGTTGTAAGCTTCATGTTGGCGCAAACAAAACTGTCTGTCGGAACGTAAAACTTTTTATCGGGGTTGTCCGCCTTCAATCTGTAAATAATGCCTGTCTCTGTCCCCACGATAAACTCTCCGTGCGAAGAACTCCCGACATGCTTGATCATGCCGGCCGTGCTCCCTATATAATCCGCAAGGTCAAGCACTTCTTTCCGGCATTCCGGATGGGCTATGAACTTCGCTGCCGGATAAAGCTCCTTGGCTCTGACCACCTCTTCCCTCGTCAGCCGCATGTGAACTACACAGTATCCGTCCCAGACGATAAATTCTTTTTCCGGAACGTGTTCCGCGACATACCGGCCGAGATTCTTGTCAGGCACAAAAATAATTTTCTCGTTTTTAAGGGATCTCACGATCTGGATCGCGTTTGAAGACGTGCAGCATATATCGCTTTCCGCTTTGACTTCGGCCGTAGAATTCACGTAACTTACGACGGCCGCCTCGGGATAATCGTCTTTCTTTTTTCTTAGTTTTTCCACCGTTGCCATGTCCGCGAGCGGACATCCGGCTTCCATGACGGGAAGAAGTATCGTCTTGTCGGGGCTGAGCATGTACGCGCTTTCCGCCATGAATTTCACGCCGCAGAAAACAACGACTTTTTCCTTTGCCCTTGTAACCGCGCGGGCAAGGGCGTAAGAATCGCCGGTGATATCAGCTATTTCCTGGATCTCGTCACGCTGGTAATTATGCGCGACTATTATCGCGTCTTTTTTCTTTTTGAGGTCCAGGATCTTTCTGCCAAGATGTGTTTTGTATTTCGCGTCAAATTCCTGTTTCTGCATATTTAAAACGTTTCCTTTTTTAACGGATAATTATATTGTCTATCAGCCGCGTCGTCCCGACAACGGCGGCCACGGCTATCAACGTATTGCTTTTTACCTCGGCAAGAGGGGCCAGATTGTCCGCATTCACTATCTCAACATAATCCACTTTGACGTCCTTTCCTTCCGACAATATCTTCCGCATCTCTTCTTTGACACGTCCGGATGAGATCTCGCCGCGTGAGACCATCTTCTTTGCCAGTTCCAGAGAACGAAAAAGGCCAAGCGCCTGGCGCCTGAGGTCTCCGGAAAGGTGCGTGTTCCGGGAACTCATCGCCAGACCGTCTTTTTCCCGAACCGTCGGCATTACGCGTATCTCAACCGGCATATTCAGATCACGGACCATGCGTTTCACCACGACGGCCTGCTGTGCATCCTTCTGTCCAAAATAGGCCTTATCGGGAGCAACTATATTGAACAACTTGGCAACAACGGTGGTAACGCCCTTGAAATGACCCGGCCGTGAAGCGCCGCACAGAGCTTTTGCGAAATCACCTTCGGGGCTAACACGCGTGGAATATCCCTCCGGATACATTTCGCCGATTGAAGGCATAAAAACAACTTCAACTTCTTCTTTCTCGGCGAGACGTTTATCCCGTTCTATATCCCGCGGATATTTCTCAAAATCCTCCCCGGGGGCGAACTGCGCGGGATTGACAAAAATGCTCACGACAACGGCGTCACATTCTTTCTGCGCCGCCCGCACAAGGC
>JBDRNI010000096.1:0-2455 GCA_043811335.1 Candidatus Omnitrophota bacterium
CTCAAATGAAGCCTGTTAAGACAGAAAGCCTTTTCTTGTTATCTGTTTCACGTGCGGATACCTGGGAGTATGATTCGCTTATCGTTTTTTGAACTACCGTATCTTTGCTTACGCGTTCATGGTAATTAACCTCATATTCATTTTCCGCAACCGTATGAACCGATTTAAGGGAATTGAATAAAATCTCCGTTTCCTGTCTTGTCATCACTCTAAAGTCGTAGTTGTTGTTCAGGTATTTCAACGGCTCCTTCTTGGCTTCTCGTTCTTTTACAAACTGTCGGTGGCTGTTTATCCTCCGCTCCATGACCCTGTTTGAAACCTCGACTATGCTGTCGATTCTCTTTTTGATGATATTTTTGAAGAAAGGGTCTATTTCGCATCCTATGGAATTTCTCCCGCAGGTCATTGCCGCAAGCATCGTTGTTCCTGTTCCAAGGTATGGGTCCAGCACGGTGTCGCCTTTCAGGGAAAACATGTTTATTAGTCTATACGCCAATTCAAATGGGAAGGCCGCGCTTCTCTCGCGTACGTTTTTGTCGTCAAGTTTTTGCTGAGCGCCGTTCAAGCCTTCCCAGACGTCGCTGAACCAGACGTTTCTCTCCTCCCAGAAATAACCGCTTTCGCGTCTGTTCGTTTTATCGGTAACTGTACTGAAATCTCTTTTTGCGCCTTTTCTCAGGATAAGGATGTATTCGTGCTCCAGAGTAACATAGGCGCCGGGCGGCATCATGCCGCTTCCCATGAATTTGTTGGGAGCGTTCGTGGCTTTCTTCCATAATATTTTCGGCAGACAGGAAAAGCCGGTTTTTAGGCAATGATTCAGTATTCTCGAACTGCTTGAAAACAGTTGAAAGCTGTTGTTTATCGACCTAGTTGCATCGCCGATGTTTATGCAGGCGATTCCTCCGGGCTTCAAAACCCGATATACCTCATCCCAGACTTTATCAAGTTCCCGATTCATCAATTCAAAGGCGAGAGAGCCGTCATTGTCATCAAGCGCCTTCCTGATTTCCGGGTTTTGCTCTGAAAACATTTCATCCCACATCTGTATCATGGGATATGGAGGCGAGGTAATCATTAAATCTACACTATTGTCGCTAATCTGTTTAATGTCGTTGGAATTTTGAAATAGTATTTTATGGCTGGTTATCATTGAAAATGTAAAAAAGCCGATTTCTTATAAATGTTTCCATTTTGAAGATTGGCCGCATTTTTCACAACAAAGCGCGAGCCGAGGCCAGGACTGAACCTTGCTTTTTAAACCATGCCCCTGCCACGCGGGAGGCGGCTTATCTTCGGCCGCCCCCATAATCGGGCTTCCTGAACACCCACACGTATTCATGGTTGCCTGTGGGTTCTTTGTTGACTATATTCCACTTTTTCAGTGTAATGCCTTTGTTCCAGATAAGAGACGTTCTAAGCCTGAATCCGAGGCTCTGGCAAAGGTAAATCAAGTCGTATGGAAAGGTTGTGGCGTAACCTGTCCTCCCGTCCGGCACGTCCGCCGCGTTCATGCAAAAGTACCCTCCGGGCTTCAAAACCCTGTAGATTTCCCGGAAAACTTTTCTCAATGCTGGATACGGGTCTCGCATATTGCCGATGTTTTCCGGGTTGTCGGAGTAATGCCGAAGGTTGAGATATGGCGGGCTGGTGATGCAAAGCTGGATGGAATCGCTCCCGCATTCTTTCATGTTTTCGGATGATTTGCTGAACAGGCTGGCTCGGTCGCCGCATCGCTTTTCCGCCATCTGGATGTATTTTTCCTCGATGTCGTAGCCCGCTGTCTTCCTGAAGAGAGACAAAGCCGCGTAATTCGTCGTTCCGGAGCCGCAGAAAGGGTCTAAAACCCAATCGCCTTTTTGTGAGTAAAGCAAAATCAGCCGGTGGGCAAGCTCCACGGGGAAGGGGGCT
The DNA here is from genome assembly GCA_043811335.1 of Candidatus Omnitrophota bacterium. GTDB lineage: Bacteria > Omnitrophota > Gorgyraeia > Tantalellales > Tantalellaceae > CAZGOZ01. The sequence continues at coordinate 1,912 of JBDRNI010000096.1, forward strand.
ATGTGTAACTCTTTCAGCGCGTTTGTTTCAACGTCGTAGTTGTAAAGCAGCGGATTTACGGAGTTGATGCTCCAAACGCTGCTCAGCCAGTCCAAATGCCGTATTTGCAGGCCTTTGGATGAATACTTGTTTTCAGAATTTATTTGAACGGTTGTTGTTTCGTTCATTTTTATCACCTCGATGTTTTTTTAAGAATAGAGAGAAAACCTTCTCTCGATTTCCGGGAGAAGGTTTTTTCAATAGGAATTGCGCTTTTTCACAGTGATTACACGGCTTTCGGCTCGGCGTCATTCATCTCGTAAGTTGATAACTGCAGTACAGTTGCTGATATAACTTTGCAATCCATTGACTTTATCCGAATTGTCTGGTAAACTCTAAAATGAATTTCCTTTTCAAACATATCAACATATTCTCAAAAGACGCAACAGAAACAAAGGGGTGTATTGCCATGCGGAAAACGTACGTATTTATGACGGTGCTTTTTTATCTTGCGACAATTCACACCGGCTGCGGGGGCGGCGGAAGTACGTCGAATCCCGTGAGT
>JBDRNI010000097.1:0-11019 GCA_043811335.1 Candidatus Omnitrophota bacterium
AAAGACATGATGGACCTCAAGGTGAACACCCCGCTGGAAAAAGCGCTGGATAACGGCTGGAGCATCCTGGCACAATGCTTCAAGCCCGAAGAGACGAATTTCCGAACAGAATTAATAGACGAATTCTGGCCCGGGAAATGATCGGGAAGTCCTCGTAGGGGCGGGGTTTCCCCGCCCTGGACGGCGTAAAGGGCTGGGGAACCCAGCCCCTACGAATTTTATTTTCTCGCCCGAATAAGGAACACATGGCGGAAAAACTGCGGCTTACAAAAAACGAGCAGAAAAAACAAAAAGACGCGCTGAAAAGATTTGACCAGTATCTTCCCACGTTGCGTCTCAAAAAACAGCAGCTTCAGGTTGAACGCGCAAAAATAGACTCCTCTATAGAAAAGTTGAAAACGGAAAAAGCATACGACAAGGCCGAGACCTACAAGTGGGTGGACGTTTTCGCGGAGAATGCGGGCCTGGAAAAACTAATCGGGCTTGAAGAAGTCGTCACGACCGACGGGAACATCGCGGGCGTGGATATTCCCGTTTTTGAAAGGGCTGTTTTCAGAGAAAAAGATTACGACTTTGAGAACACGCCGTTATGGGTTGATTACGGCATAGAAATGCTGAAAAAGAGCATGACGATCAACGCGCGAATAGTCATTGCCAGGCGCCAGCGCGAGCTTGTCTCCGAAGAACTAAGGATCACCACGCAGCGGGTAAACCTTTTTGAGAAAGTGATGATCCCGCAAACACGGGAGAACATACGACGCATTACTATTTACCTCGGGGATCTCGAGATAGCCGCCGTCGTGACGGGAAAGATCGCCAAGGAGAAGATAGAACGGAACGCGATGAGGGAGATAATGGCATGATAACGCGGATGAAAAAGATCACGGCGCTGGTCTCCGAAAAAGAGCGCGAGAAGTTCATCGTATCGTTGCGCCGCGCCGGCGTATTTCACCCGGAAGAAATAAAGGGTCCGGTCGCACATGAAGTGAGATTCGTCGCGGACAAAGCGGAAAAGCTCGCCAGAATGATCGACGAACTTGCCCCGTATGCCTCCGGGGCGGAAAGCACTGACCCGAAAGCCGCCGAGAAAGAAATGCTGGAATGCGCCGATATCGTGAACACGCTCGTGCGCGAAAAACAGGAATACAAAGAAAACATCCGCGACATGCAGAACCGGATTAGATGGTTTGACCCCTGGGGCGCGTTTGATCCGGACGACATCATTTCGCTCAGAGGCATCGGCGTGAGCATACGGCTGTATCGCGCTTCGAGAAGCGATTTTCGCAAAGCGAAAGAAGTAAAAACGCCGCATTGCAAGATGTCGCGCGACAAGAACTATGTTTATCTCGTGTCAGTTTCGCGTCACGCGGAAGAAAAACTGCCGTTTGAAGAAATAACACTTCCTGCTTACGGCCCTCTGCAGCTGCAAGAAAAGATACGCGTGTTGGAAGAAAAGATAAAGATAACGGATAAGACTCTGGCGTCAAACGCGTCGGTTCTCGCAAGCGCGCGCAGATGTAAAAAGCGGCTTGATGTTGAACGCGACTTTCTGCGCGTGAAGTTCGGAATGAAAGAAGAAGGCAAGTTTGCGTATATCCGCGGTTTTTGCCCCGAGAAGATGGTGAAAAAAATAACCGCCATGGCCGGGAGGCACGGGCTCGGGTATCTCGTGGAAGATCCGGACAACCCTGAAGAGACGCCGACGCTGATAACCAATCCCAAGTGGATAAGCATTATTAACCCGGTTTTCCGGTTCATGAAAACGCTGCCGGGGTATAACGAATTTGATATTAGTTTCTGGTTCCTGATATTTTTCAGCATATTTTTCGCGATGCTGATCAGCGACGCGGGCTACGGTCTGCTGTTCCTCGTGGTAACATTCGTGATAAGCAGGGTGGAACGGAACCTGCCGCGGGAACCTTTCTTTCTGATGTATGTTTTGAGCGTGGGAACGATCATGTGGGGGGCGGCCACCGGCACCTGGTTCGGCTCAGAAAGAATAGCGCAGCTGCCGTTTTTCAGCATGTTCATCATAGAGAAACTGGACAGTTTCAGAAGCGTCAGCCGCAATGTTGTCATATACATCTGTTTTCTGATCGGCGCGGTGCATTTATCCGTGGCTCATCTGATGAGAGCGATAAGGATTATCAATTCGGTCAGGATGCTGGCCCAGATCGGGTGGATACTGATATTGTGGGGAATGTTTTTCACGGCGGGAACATTCGTTATAGACCGGCCGTTCCCGGCTTTCGCCGGATGGTTATTTCTTCCGGGCATACTCATGGTGCTTTTCTTCGCGAATCCCGAAAAAGGGATATTCAAAGGCGCGCTTTCCTCCATGGCGCAGCTGCCGCTCAGCATCATAAGCTCGTTTGGAGACATTGTTTCTTACTTAAGGTTATTCGCCGTTGGATATGCCTCGGTAGTTGTAGCGTCAAGTTTCAACGAGATGGCGCTTTCGGAAGGACTTCACGGCGTGTGGAGCACGCTAATCGCAGCAGCGATATTATTTCTGGGCCACATGCTGAACATAACACTGGGGTTTCTGGCGATCATTGTCCACGGCGTGCGGCTGAACATGCTGGAATTCTCCAGCCACATGAGCATGGAGTGGTCGGGCGTACCGTATAAGCCGTTTGCGGGGAACGGAAAGTAAAAAAGGAAAGAGTAAAATTGAAATTGAGAATTAAAAGATAAGGAATTTGGGGGATTTCAACATTCTGTCATCCCCGGGAACCCGGGGATCCAGAATAGATTCTGTAATTTTGCATTTAAATTTTACTTTTTACTCTTTAAATTTAAAATTCCGCATCAATAAAAGGAGGTTCACATGATATCAGGTTTAGGTGACATGGGGCTGTCGCTGACATTCGCGGCGATCGGTTCGTCTATCGGCGCGGGCATCGCGGGAATGGCTGCGATCGGCGCGTGGAAAAGAGCGTTCATGAAAAACAAGATGGCGCCTTTTATACTGATCGCTTTCGTGGGAGCGCCGTTATCGCAGACCATATACGGCATGATAGTGAAGAACGCGATCCGACAGGCCACGTTTTCTTCCGACACGTATGTTTACCGGATAATAATCGGCCTTGCCGCCGGATTGGCAATGGGTTTTTCGGCGTGGTATCAGGGCAAAGCCGGCGCAAGCGCGGCAGACGCTCTTGCCGAAACAGGCAAGGGATTCGGCAACTATATAATGGTGCTCGGCGTCATAGAAACAGTAGCGCTTTTTGTCATGGTATTTACCATGACGTCTCTGCCGTGATAATAACCGTTGGCGCGCCGCGGGGTGCAGAGTGCATAGAGCATGGTGGACAGAGAGAGGCGACGAAGGACGAACGATGAACGAATGCCGCGCTGCCGAACGGCGCATCCGCGCATGGAAGATCATATGCGGCGCGATAATTCTTTTCGCGCCGTTCCTGATCTACGCGAACAGCCTCCACAACGATTTTCTTCTCGGTGACGATGAAGACATCGTCATAAACAACGTTTATCTGCGCGAGTGGCGGCACATTCCCCGGCTTTTCACCGAAAACTATAGAGCGGGCTCAGGCCAGGAATCCAGGTTCTGGCGTCCGTTCCAGCTCGTCATGTATTCTCCGGTGGTGCAGACAGCGGGCATACAGCCCAAGCCATTCCACCTGGAGAGTATTTTTTTTCACGGCCTCGCGGGACTCTTCCTGTATCTTTTATTTCTAAAGTTTTTATACCGGCCCGGGCGCGGCACCCTTCCCGTAACGGTTATAGCTCTGGGAGCCCTCGTGTGGCTGACGCATCCTCTGCATAATGAGGAGATAGCCGTCACGACGGGTCTCGCTTCGCCGGCGCATCTCTTCTGGATGCTTTTCGGCATTTTTGCTTTTGTCTGTTACGAAGAGAAAAAAAACCGTGCATGGTATCTTGCCGCGCTGGCTGCGTTCGCGCTGTCGTTGTGTTCCAAGGAAAGCGCAATCGTGTTCCCGGCGCTTCTTCTCGGAACGCACGCGGCGGGGATCAAAGCGGGCATGTTCCGTAAAACAAGCGCCAAAACGATCGCAAAACAACATGCCGCGTTCTGGGCGATAGCAGCGATCTATGTGACGGCGCGGATATTATCCCTGAAAGCCGCGCATATAATGCCCGCGTTTGACAACACGGGTGTCTTCGGGGGGAACTTCTCCTGGCGCGTGTACACATCCACGACGGCGATAGGGCACGGATTAAAGTCGGTCTTTTTCCCCATCGCGCTCCATCCGGAAAGGGCATGGCCGGTATTCACGAGTTTTTTCTCCGCCGAAGTTTTTCTGTCATCCTTATTCGTGGCGGCGGTTGCGGCCCTCGCGATCGCGTTGTGGAAAAAGGATCCGTTTTTTTCGCTGGGCATCTTCTGGTTTTTCGTCAGTTATTTCCCGATGTCAAATCTGGCCCTTACGATAAACGGTCTGGTTCGTGACCATTGGTTCTACACGCCTTCAGCGGGAATAATTCTCGCCCTGACGGCTTTAGGAGTAACCTGGCGCAACGGTGTTCTCCTGAAGACGACGGCAGTCGTCTTTGCGTGCGGGGTCGTCGCCTTCGGCTCAATGACGATCTTGCGGAATCCTTTCTGGAAAGATACCGAAACCGTCTCGCGGTTCATCCTATCGCACGGAGGGCGGTCCGCCGAGACATGGAACAACCTTGCGGGAAGCTTCATGGCAAAAGGCGAGAACGCGAAAGCAGCGGTCCTCTTGGAAAAAGCCATAGAGCTCGCACCCGGCTGCGCCAGGCTGTACAACAACCTCGGTATCCTGCGGAAAGGTAGCCGCGAGAACGAGAAAGCGATAAGTTTATTTGAAAAGGCGATAGAGCTCAACCCGAAATTTGAGGAAGCGTATGCCAACCTTGGCACCGCATACGGTGAGATGGGCAGAAAAAAAGAGGCGCTGGCGCTGTTAAAAAAGGCGGCAGGCATCAATCCGCGCTCGGCCGTTATACGATGCAATCTCGGCAACGCTTACGGGGCCATGGGACAGCGCCGGGAAGCGGACGAGGCGTACATAAGAGCGATAGAGATAGACCCCGGTTACGTTCCGGCGTATAATGCGCTCGGCAACGCGGCGAGACGCGCAGGGGAAAAAGAAAAGGCGATAGCATTATACACGCAAGCCATGGAACTGGATCCTGCATGTGCGGCAACTTACAATAATCTTGGTTCGTCGTGCAGGGATGCCGGTGAACCGGAAAAAGCGGCGGCATTGTACAAAAAAGCGATAGCGCTTGATGCGTCCTTGAGCGGCGCATACTGCAATCTCGGCCTGCTGTACGCAAATGCCGGCAAGTCGGAAGACGCGATAGCGATGTTTGAAAAAGCCGTTGAGATCAACCCGTATTACGCGACGGCATACAGCAACCTCGGCGTTGCATACCGGTCCGCCGGGCGAGAAAAAGAAGCGCTGGCCATGCAAAAAAAAGCATCTCAACTCGACCCAAACTCCGAACCCATCCGCCGTAATCTCGCCGCTGCTCTGGGGGACATGTCTTTTGGGGACACCCCTGAGCACGAAAATTAGGTGTTTTTGAGCATTTTTTGCAAGGCACGCCCCCCGGAAGAAGAAAGGTAAGGAAATGACAAAACCCGGAACGCTTTACATTGTAAGCACGCCGATAGGCAATCTTGAAGATATAACTTTGCGGGCCATACGTGTTTTGAAAGAAGCGGACATGATAGCCGCGGAGGATACCCGTCGCGCCGGGATCCTGGCGGGAAAATACGGCATAGAGACAAGAGTAGTCAGTTATCACGCGCACAACGTAAAAAAACGAACACCGGAACTTATCCGGGCCCTGATAGAAGGGAAAGATATCGCGCTTATCTCTGATTCCGGCACACCCGGGATCTCGGACCCCGGATACGCCATAATAGAGGCATGCATAAAAAATGAGGTGCCGGTTACCGCGGCGCCCGGTCCTGCGGCGGTCATTACCGCGTTGGTATTATCCGGCAAACCCGCGCACAGCTTTGTTTTTGAAGGATTCCTCTCCAACAAGAAAGCCAGACGCCGTCGCCAGATAGAGGCGCTCAAAGACGAAAAAAGGACCGTGATACTGTACGAATCACCGCACAGAATAGTGAAATTTCTGCAGGATTTCATAAACATCGCGGGCGACCGCGAGATCGTTCTGGCGAGGGAGATGACCAAGAAGTTTGAGGAAATAAGAAGAGAAAAAGCCTCCTGCCAGCTGGAACACTTTTCCAAAAACAAACCCCGCGGCGAATTCGTCGTGATTTTTTAACGAGGCGGGTTTTTGCGAACCCAATGCGTACATGAAAACGGGGAATTTTTTACTTGCTTTTTATCATTTCTAGAGTACAATAAAAAACCACAAGTGTGTATCTGTAAGTTTATCCTTACAAACAAATTAGCGCGATACGAGTAAAGAAAAATTTTATGGTCAGATCAATGGGCTTGACAAAGAATTATTAACTCGTCAAGTGTAACGAGTTGGCCTTTTATATTCTGTGCAGCCGAAAGACAGATAAAAAAATAAAACCAGTTTTTTCCAAAAAAACGAAGATCAAGCGAGAATCAGATGAAAAAGAAAATAATTAAAAAAACCAAATTTCAAAAAACAATATTACCGCTGGGGATCGCAACCGCCAAGGGAAAGATAGCCCTTTTGTCCAAAGGGAACAAGCGGGGAGAAATCACATTACGTTTTGCGGCCGGAAGAACTAACGCCAGTTTCTCCAGGCGCAAAGACAAGCTTGCGATTGTTTCAAAAACAAAACAGAAAGTAAATATAGAAAACCTGGATAACATAAATATTGTCCCTTATGACGAAGGGTACTTTATGACTTTTGTCCGGAAGGATGGCGCCTCGCGTATCCTCGAGGGAGCAGTTTCAAGGGATTTGAAGCGTTTTACAGTTACAGGTAAAATAGCCGCAGGGCAAAAAAACAGCCTTTTTGCGCCCAATTATAAAAATAATGGTAAATATCTTATCTATCTGAGTGAAAACTCTATTACAACAGCGGCCTCAAAAGATTTGAAGAAATGGAAGGCGTCGAATATCCTGTCTCTCAGGCCAAGAAGCAGCTTTTTTGATCATGCACCATTGACTGTTTTAGGGGTTTCGCTTACCCCCCACGGGTTATTGGTTATATACGACGCTTCCTACAGGCACGTCGGTAATACGCAGCTTTTACAGGTGGGTGGCGCTTTATTTTCACTGTCCGACCCGGATGAATTGATCTGGCGCTCAGAAGCGCCCCTTTGGGAAGAGGTGCTTCCTACCGGCAGTAGCGTGCTGTATCCGGTGGGGGCGGCTTATCAGGATGAGGAAGTTTATCTTTACTACGCTTCGAAAAAAGGCGAAGTTTTCACCGTTCATTTTCCTCAACCGTTCCCTTCGGTCAAGGGCAAGAAAGCCTTCGCCAGACTTAAAAGATTTTATAAAAATCCTATCATTGTTCCCGACCCGGCCAACGAGTGGGAATCTGAAGCCACCTTTAATCCGGCTGCACTCTACGACGACGGTAAAGTCCATTTGCTTTATAGGGCCGTGAGAAGAGGCGGGATATCCTGCTTTGGCCACGCGTCGTCTAAAGACGGTTTCCATTTTGAAAAAAGTTCTCCCGAGCCGGCTTACATTCCACGCAAGGATTTTGAAGGTGTCCACACAAAACCCACCCAGATTACGGACCTTTATAAGTCAGGCTGCGGATGGGGTGGCTGCGAAGACCCAAAGCTTACGGCTATGGACGGAAGAATTTATTTGACATACGTGGCCTACAACGGTTATTCTCACCCTAGGATTGCCCTGAGTTCGATAGACCGCGCTGATTTTCTCCGAAAAAAATGGAACTGGAAAGAACCAATCCTGATTTCTCCGCCGGGAGTTATTGACAAAAGCGGATGTATTTTGCCGGAAAAAGTCAAAGGGAAATATGTTATTTTTCACAGGATCTTTCCGCATATCTTAATTGATTACAGAGATGATCTTCGGTTCAACAATGGCAGGTGGCTCGAGGCGAAACATAAAATTACCACCCGACCCGGCATGTGGGACTCAAGAAAGCTAAGCGTAGGAGCAACGCCCATAAAGACCGACGCGGGGTGGCTTGTTATCTATCACGCGATCGATGACAGGGACGATAGCCGTTACAAGATAGGCGCGATGATACTGGCCTTGGAGGACCCCTCAAAGGTTCTTTACAGGACAAGCAAACCCATACTCGAACCTGAGGAGCACTACGAAAACGAGGGAAAGCCGGGCATAGTTTATCCTTGCGGCGCGGTGGTGCTGAAAGATGAACTTTTTGTCTATTACGGCGGCGGCGACCGCGTAGCCTGTTGCGCGACGGCCCAGCTGGAACAATTCGTGAAGGCCGTCAAGAAAGATAAACGCATCAGCTACCAGTTAAAAAAAGTTGTTTATTAATAATGAAACCATACATAAAGCCGTTGATATAATAGATGTTTAGCGTTAAACGTTCATCACATAACCCCATACTCGTTCCAGTCCAGAAAAACTCCTGGGAAACCTTCGCTACGTTCAACTGGGCTCCGGTTGTCAGCAGAAAAGACCCCAAAACCATTCACTGCGTATACAGGGCTATGTCCGAAGCTTACTTGATACCAGAGCATAATCTGCGTCTTTCCTCTATCGGATATGCTTCTACTAAAGACGGCGTCCATTACACAAACAGAACCCAGCTTATAAAACCCGAGCTCGAATGGGAGCAGTATGGCTGCGAGGATCCCCGCATCACGGAGCTAAACGGGAAATATTATATCTTCTATACGGCCCTGTCCGTTTTTCCCTTCACGGCCGAAGGCATTAAAGTAGCCTGCGCCATAACCAGGGATTTCAAAACGATCGAGGAGAAGCATCTTGTAACGCCGTTCAACGCGAAAGCAATGGCCCTCTTTCCCTCAAAGATTAACGGGAAGATGACGGCCATACTTACGGTAAATACCGACAACGTTAAGCGCAGGGCAAAAATCGCTCTGGCCCAGTTCGATAGAGAAGCGGACATATGGAATTCGGTCTATTGGGGGAACTGGTACAGGAATTTAGACAGGCACGTCATTAGTCTCAGGCGGACAAGCTCGGACCATATAGAGGTCGGCTCGGCCCCGTTAAGAACAAAGGATGGGTGGCTGCTTATTTACTCCCATATCCAGGACTACGCCAGTGCGAATAGAATTTTTGGCATAGAAGCCCTGCTCCTGGATCTGAAAAATCCCGCAAAAGTCATAGGAAAGACAAAGCATCCCATACTGATTCCCGAAGAAACATATGAAAAATACGGGCAAGTTTCTAACGTCATATTTCCTTCCGGCGCGCTTATCCGTGGGAGTAAACTTTGGATTTTTTACGGCGCCGCAGACACAACATCGTGCATAGCTGAGATAGAGCTGGAAAATTTACTCCGCAGCATGCAACTGTCCGCCAGGCGTAAGTACGTCAAAAGATACAAGAAAAACCCAATTATCGCGCCCATCGCGAAACACCCATGGGAAAGAAAAGCGACTTTTAATCCGACGGCAATCGAGCTGGACGGTAAAATCCATATCATATACAGGGCGATGTCTGATGACAACAACTCAACCCTGGGTTACGCCTCAAGTAAAGATGGCTTTACGATTGACAAGCGCCTCTCCAAACCCATCTACGTCCCACGCGAAGAATTTGAATTAAAAAAAGTACCCGACGGCAATTCAGGTTGCGAGGATCCCCGTATTGTCCAGCTGGGAGATATGTTATACATGTGCTACACAGCCTACAACGGCGTTGAATCACCGCGGGTGGCTCTTTCGACAATTTCGGTGGACGATTTTCTGAAAAAACACTGGAAATGGTCGAAACCCATTCTCATTACGCCGCCCGGAATTGACGATAAAGACGCCTGCATCTTTCCCGAGAAGATAAACGATCAGTACCTGATTATTCACCGCATTGATTGCCAGATATGCGTGGATTATGCCACCTTTATAAAGACAGCCCCGGAAGAAGTAACAAAAGGCATACGGCTTATGGGCCCACGATACGGGATGTGGGACAGCGCCAAAATCGGTCTGGCGGGGCAACCTATTAAAACAAAAGCCGGTTGGATATTGTTTTATCATGGGGTGGGAGAGGACCGTTATTATCGTTTGGGCGCGGCGCTCCTCGACCTTAAAAATCCAGTAATGATCCACGCGCGCACAAATGAAGCGATCCTGGAACCAGAGGAAACCTATGAAAAAGAGGGGCAGGTCCCGAATGTTGTGTTCCCGTGCGGCCACGTTCTCCGCGGCGATACCATCTATCATTATTACGGCGGGGCCGATTCGGTGGTCGCAGTTGCGACAACAAAACTCTCGGACTTACTCGCTATGTTTACCTGACAATCCTCAAGATGAATACTATGGAGATTTTTGATTTTGGCGTCGGATTTCCGGTCATAGATGAGGGGAATGATTTTTTTATCAGTTGCCTCAAGGCGGAATGCGACGCGCGCGGCATGAAATTTATTTTTATCGATGCGAAATCACTCGATAGCCTCACTGCCCAGATTAAAAACGGCATTTTTAAACTAAAATTTTACCTAGACATGGCCTCCGAGACATTTATCCCGGAGGACCCCTACCTTAAGTTTAACTATCTTCTCGAAGATGCCGGTACTAGAATAGTGGATGACCCTGATGACGTAAAGATAGCGGCGGATAAGTCAGTGGCCCATTTTGATCTGATGCGAGCGGGTATTTCCGTGCCTTTTACGGTAATTATCGGAAGCGGGGAGCCCTCGAGGGAGTTTACCGATGAGGAAAAAGAAAAATTGGGCCATCTCATTGTCGTAAAACCCGCGTTAGGCTACGGGCAACGCGGCGTAAAAATCACCACGTATGAGGCGATGCGCGAGGCGATCGCCGAAGCGCGCAAAGTAAATATGGGAGATACCGTTCTCGTGCAGGAATTCATCGAGCCCAAAGAAATAAACGGCAATCCCGCGTGGTTTCGCATTTTTAATACATTCGGGGAGATCACCCCGTGCTGGTGGAATCCCAA
>JBDRNI010000098.1:0-3269 GCA_043811335.1 Candidatus Omnitrophota bacterium
GTGATAAACGATCTGGTTGAAAAGCTTGAAAAGGGCGGAAGACAGAAGGATTAAATGGCTATACATCGGACAGCTATGGTTTCGGAAAAAGCAGTGGTTGACCCGTCGGCGGAGATAGGTCCCGGCGTTATTATTGAAGCCGACGCGCATATCCATGGGAAAGTAAGTATAATGGCTAATGCGCGTATATGCGGCGGCACCGAAATAGGCGAGGGAACGATTATCCACAACGGTGCCGTTATCGGCAACGAACCGCAGGATCTCGCATATAAAGGCGAAAAAACATTCACGCGGATAGGGAAAAATAATGTTATCCGGGAATATGTTACCGTGCACCGGGGAACGGCGGAAGGGTCCGAAACAGTTATAGGTGATAACAATTTTCTGATGGTTCAGTCGCATGTCGGCCATAACTGTGTAATAGAGAATAACGTTATCATCGCGAACGGGGCGCTTCTGGCGGGGTATGTGCATGTCGCGCGAGGGGCATTCATATCGGGTAACGTGGTTTTTCACCAGTTTTGCCGGATAGGGCAGTATGCGCTTGTAGGCGGTTTTTCTGGCGTTAACAAGGATGTTCCTCCGTACATGTTCGTGCGAGGTCCGTCTGTAGTAAGGGGCGTTAATCTTATCGGGCTTCGGCGGGCCGGATTCAGCCGTGAAACGATAAAAGAAATAAAGGAAACATATAAGATATTTTTTCTTTCCGGAATGTCCTCTGCGGATGCTCTGGCAAAAATTAAACATTCTCTCAGATCAAAAGAAGTTGCCGATTTTGTTTCGTTTGTAGAGGCTTCGAAAAGAGGGATATGCACGATATATTCTCGAAAAGAGGACTTTTTTGATGAGTAAATGAGCAGAAATAACCAAGGTACAAGAAACAATAACCAAACAATAATCAATGACCAAAGTTCAATACCCAAACAAGAGAGGAAAAGTTACTGTTTGGTTATTGTGATTTGAGTATTGTTTGTATCTTGTAACTTGTATCTTGGTTATTGGTGCTTTGGATTAAGATCGTTAACAAAGGGGGCGAGTTATGAAGAAAGCTGAGTTTGATAAACTATTAAAAAAATATCAGCCTGTCATGAAAAAAACGGGAAAACAGCTGGCCAAGGCGGCTAAAACGGCCGAAGAAGATATTTTTAAAATGTATAAAATGGTGCAGGTTTATGCGGAACTGCAGATGAAAAATCTCCAAAAAGAAAAGATCTATTATCAGATAGGCAAATATATAGCCGGGGAACTTGAGAAAGATAAGATCAATCTCCCGGAACTGGAAAAGTACAAAAAGCGTCTTCTTGAAATAACCGCTGACGGAGAGAAAATAAAGAAAAGCCTGGCGGGCATGAAAAAGACCGCTGCCGGGAAAGAACCTGCAAGGAAAAATAAACCCGGGCGAAAAAGCGCCGAAAATGAAAGCGACTAGACGCGGAGACCTGAAAGAATCTGGAATGGATGGCGGAAATAGAACAACGAAGAATAAACGATATGCTGCGATAAAAACGCGGATCTTTATAATTGATCTTTTTTTGACTGTTTTCTTGCTTGCTATTTTTCAGTTCTTTTTGGCGCGGCCTGCCGCTCGGGTGGCTTTTGAGATCTCGCCTTTTTTTTACGCGGCCTGTTTGATCTTTTCCTGCATGTTTCTCCTTTTCATGTATTTAGGGTCTTTTCCTCTCCGCCTGCTCAGTTCATTTTTCGTGGAAAAGCAATTCGGCCTATCCAAACAGGATCTCCCCGCATGGTTTGCGGATGAAGCAAAATCCGCGGGATTATCTCTTCTTCTGTCGGTTATCTCTATTCAGGTGTTTTACGCGGCCGTGAGGCTTTTTCCGGAAGCGTGGTGGGCCGTCACGGCCGGAATATGGGTCTTTTTTTCCGTTGTTCTGACTCGTTTTCTGCCGGTGTTTCTCATCCCTATATTTTACCGGTATCTTCCGATAGACGATCCGGCTCTCAGGGAAAGAGTGATGTCATTGGCTTCACGCGCTCGGATAAAGCTCATGGATGTATGCAGGATTGATTTTAGCCGCAAAACAGCCAAAGCCAACGCCGCGGTAGTCGGACTCGGCAGGACGCGCAAAGTGATCCTGGCAGACACACTAACGGATAAATTCACACCGCACGAAGTGGATGCGGTTGTTGCCCATGAGTTCGGTCATTGCAGATACAGACATACATGGCAGCTTTTGGCCTTATCCGGAGCCATAACACTGGCGGGTTTTTTCATTCTTTCTCTTATCGCGAAAAACATGGTTGCCTTGATGGGCGTTTCCGGTCTTTCCGATCTTCGGCTTCTTCCGGCGCTGGTGTTTCTGGTGATGTTGTTCGGTCTTGCTCTTCTTCCGGCGCAAAATCTTTTCTCCCGTGTTCTTGAACGCCAGGCGGACAGATTTGCAATTGCGTTGACGGGTGATCCTGAGGGATTTATTTCGGTAATGCGGCGCCTGGCTGAAGTAAACTTGGCAGAAGCTGACCCTTCGCTGTTAAAAAAGATATTTCTTTATACCCATCCTCCGGTTTCCGAGAGGATCCGCATGGCGGAGAATATCCGGAGAAAAAATGTCGGGAAAAAAGCCTCAAGAGCATAAAAACAGGATCATGAGGATGTATGATATCCTGGAGAAGTATTTCGGGGATCTCGGATGGTGGCCCGCGGAAACTGATTTTGAGGTGATAGTCGGCGCGATATTGACGCAGAATACGGCCTGGACGAATGTGGAAAAGGCGATACGGGTGTTGAAAGACAAACGGCTGTTAGATCCCCGTAAAATAGTCGGAATGAAAGAGGAACGGTTGTCGCGTGTTATAAGATCTGCGGGGTATCATCGTTTGAAGGCGCAGCGGCTGAAGGCAGTTAGCCGTTTTATTCTGACGGAATGCAACGGCGCGTTGTGCCGATTGAAGAAGAAAGATACCGGAGAGCTCAGAAAGAGGTTTCTCTCGGTTAATGGCATCGGACCAGAAACTGCCGATTCCATACTGCTGTATGCCCTGGGGAAACCGGTGTTCGTGGTAGATGCTTACGCGCGTCGCATATTTTCGCGCCATGCTCTGGCGCGCGAGGATGACGCGTATGAAGATATACAGTTTCTCGTGCGCGCGAATTTTCCGATGAAAGAAAAGACCCTAAACCGGTTTCATGCGTTTCTCGTGGAAACGGCTAAACGTTTTTGCGGTAAGAGAAAAAAAATATGCGAAGAATGTCCACTGGGAAAAATGCAACACTGAGAACACTGAAAAAGACAGAGGACACTGAATTCTGT
>JBDRNI010000099.1:0-4523 GCA_043811335.1 Candidatus Omnitrophota bacterium
AGGTGACGTCCCTATTTACCCGGAAAAAGGAAAGAGTGGTTCATGGATATAAAACAGGCGATCCAGAAGTTAATATGCGGGGAAGATCTTACGGAAAACCAGATGCGGGCGGTTTTTAATGTGATCATGAGCGGCAGGGCCACGTCGGCTCAGATCGCCGCGTTCATAACCGCTCTTCGCATGAAAGGCGCGACGGTGGGGGAGATAACGGGCGCGGCTAAGGTCATGCGGGAGAAAGCGGTAAAGGTCAGGGTGAAAAAAAACGACGTCATGCTTGATATGTGCGGCACCGGAGGAAGCGGCATCCCCACTTTCAATATTTCTACCACCGCGGCGTTCGTGCTTGCGGGATGCGGCGTAAAAGTCGCTAAACACGGTAATAGAGCGGCTTCGGGACGGTGCGGGTCGGCGGATGTTCTTGAGGAACTGGGAGTGAAGCTGGACGTCTCCCGCGCCGTGACAGAAAAGTGTATCAGGGAGATCGGTATAGGGTTCATGTATGCTCCGCTTTTTCACGGCGCGATGAAACATGCCGCCGCGGCGCGGAAAGAAGTGGGAATCCGGACGATATTTAATATTCTGGGACCCCTTGCTAATCCTGCCGGGGCCCGCCGGCAGGTGCTGGGTGTATGCGGAGCAGGGTTAACTTTAAAATTGGCGAAAGTGCTTAAAGCGTTGGGAAGTGTCCACGCGTATATCGTGCACGGAAAAGACGGTCTTGACGAGGTTACCATCAGCGGCGAGACGCAGATCAGCGAACTGAAAAACGGAAAGATAAGAACGTATAGCGTGACGCCGGAAAAATTCGGATTTAAAAGAAAGAATTTGAAAAGCATAAGAGGCGCGTCGGCAAGAGAGAACGCGGCGCTCATGCGGAAAGTTCTTTCCGGCAAGAAGGGTCCGGCCAGAGACATAGTTCTGATAAATTCCAGTGTAGGACTCATGGCCGCGGGTAAGGCCGCGACATTTAAAGAAGGCGTTAGAATGGCCGCGGAAGCCGTAGATTCCGGCGCCGCCGGAGAAAAGCTGAAGGGCCTCATCCGGATAACAAATAGACAAATGCGGAGAACGCCCGCAAAGGGGGCGCGAAAATGCTGTCAAAAATAATAGAAGAAAAAGGACGGGAAGTTGAACGGGCGCAGAAAAAAATTTCCCTGAATCAGCTGAGGGAAAAAGCCCTTTCCCGGTGCACGAGGAGCGCCTTCAAAAAAAGTATATCCAGAAAAGGTCATATTAATCGTATCGCGGAGCTAAAGAAAAGTTCCCCGTCAAAAGGGGTCATCTGTAGTAATTTTGATCCCGTGAAAATAGCGCTTGAATATCAGGCGGCCGGAGCAAGCGCGATCAGTATTCTGACGGACGAACGTTTTTTTGACGGAAAACTGGAGTATCTTGAAACGGTGAAAAAAAGAGTTACGATCCCCATTCTCCGGAAAGATTTTATCATAGACGAATACCAGATATATGAATCCGCGGCATGGGGAGCCGACGCGGTGCTTTTGATCGCGCATATACTGACGCAGGAAGAACTCTCACGTTATCTCGGCATCGCGAAAGAGTTGGGCATGGAGACGCTCGTAGAAGTGCATAACGAAGAAGAGGTTGAAAAAGCGCTTGGAAGCCATGCGTCTATAATCGGCATAAACAACAGAGATCTTGAGACATTTGATGTTGATCTTTCTGTTACGCAGCGATTGATACACCGTATTCCGGAAAGCAAGGTAACCGTTTCAGAAAGCGGCATCGAAAGCTATGAGCAGGTGATGTTCCTGAAAAGCCTGGGAGTCAATGCCGTTCTGGCCGGAGAAGTATTCATGCGCGCGGAAAATATCGTGGGAAAGATCCGGGAATTGATGCGGGAATAACGGCAGAGCGCCTGGGGAATAGAGCATAGTGAACAGTGATCAGTGAGTAGTGATCAGGGCAGAGGGACGTAAGGCCTGTCATCCCCGCGGAAGCGGGGATCCATCTGGACCGTCCCATTCTGGATCCCCGCTTTCGCGGGGATGACAAACAGTAGGGGCGGGGTTTCCCCGCCCTTGACGAACGGAGACAGAAGCTGAAAAGGAAACAAATTGGTAAAGGTTAAGATCTGCGGGCTGACGAATCTTGAGGACGCGAAAACCGCGTATGACTGCGGTGCGGATCTTTTAGGTTTCGTGTTCATAAAAGGCACGCCGCGGACGGTGAAGGACGATCGGTTTGTGCGGGACGCGTGTAAATTTGGGGAAGATGAGCCAAAAACGCCGCATTTTGTAGGCCTCTTCAAAAATGAGGATCCGAAAAAAATCGCAAAGATTGTGTCACGCTGCGGTCTTAATTATGTCCAGCTTCAAGGCGAAGAAAGCCCGGGATATTGTCGCCGACTTCGGGAAATGTTAGCCCCGGGGGCAGGTATAATAAAAGCATTTAGGGTCGGGCATGAGATACTTCGAGTTGCCGGTAAATATATTCCGGGCGATTATAGCGCGGATTATCTTGTGTTTGATACGTATGATCCGGAGCTTGCGGGCGGAACGGGCAAGGGTTTTGATCGGAAGATACTTGCTGCAGTGAAAGAAAACATAGATAAACCGTTTTTTGTCGCCGGAGGGCTTACTCCCGCAAATGTTGCCGCTCTCATCAGAGAGGTGCAGCCCTACGGCGTTGATGTCTCAAGCGGAATAGAACGTGTTCCCGGAAAAAAAGACGAAAAACTTTTAAAGGAGTTTATTTACAATGCGAAAAAAGCTTAGATTGCCGGACCGGCGCGGATATTTCGGTGCTTTTGGGGGAGAATATGTCCCCGAAACGCTCATGCCGGCGCTGAAAGAGCTCACGACGGCGTATCAGAAGACAGCGCATTCAGCTTCTTTCAGAAAAAAACTGGAATATTATCTGAAAGAATACGCCGGTCGGCCCACCCCGCTGTATTTTGCGAAAGCCCTGACAAAAAAACTGGGCGGAGGAAAGATATATTTAAAAAGGGAAGATCTTCTCCATACCGGCGCGCACAAGATCAATAACACCCTGGGACAGGCGCTCCTCGCGGTTGAAATGGGGAAGAAACGTCTTATTGCCGAGACCGGAGCGGGACAGCACGGCGTGGCAACGGCCACCGTGGCGGCCCTTTTCGGCCTTGAATGCGACGTGTACATGGGAACCGAAGACATCCGGCGGCAGAATCTGAACGTGTTTCGCATGAAACTTTTGGGAGCCCGGGTTATTCCGGTTGCAAGCGGATCGTGCACGCTGAAAGACGCGACGAATGAAGCGATAAGGGACTGGGTCACTAACGTGCGCAGCACGCATTACGTGCTTGGTTCCGTTGTCGGACCTCATCCGTATCCCATGATCGTCAGGGATTTTCAGGCGGTGATCGGCAAAGAAACCCGCCGCGAAATAATAAAAAAAGAGAGAAGGCTGCCCACCCATCTGGTTGCATGTGTCGGGGGAGGAAGTAATTCCATGGGCCTTTTTCATCCGTTTTTCAACGATACCCGAACGGCGTTTATCGGGGTAGAAGCGGCCGGATTGGGCCTTGAAACGGGCCATCATGCCGCGGCTTTGATGAAAGGCCGTCTGGGCGTGCTGCACGGGAGCAAGAGTTTGCTTTTAGAGGACAGTGATGGACAGGTAAAACTGGCGCATTCAATATCGGCAGGCCTGGATTATCCGGGAGTCGGCCCCGAACACGCTTATTACAAAGCGAGCGGCCGGGCGAAATACGTGTCAGTAGATGATAAAAAAGCGCTTGAAGGGGTAAAGCTTCTTTCCACGACGGAAGGCATTATTCCTGCTCTTGAGACGGCGCATGCGGTATACTATCTTACTCGCCTCGCGCGGAAGACAAAGAAGAGCGATATAATCGTCATGTGTCTATCAGGGCGCGGAGATAAAGACATGGATATAATCAGCGCTGAGGGGGCGTGCGGAGCATAGTGAACAGTGATCAGTGAGTAGTGATCTGGGCAGAGGGACGAAGGACGCCTCGTCTGTCATTCCCTCGGAGCTTGTCCTCGTGAAAACGGGGAGAGGGAATCCAGAAAGAAACCCGAACAGATCACAGATCACAGTTCACAGTTCACAGATCACAGTTCACAGTTCACAGATCACTGATTACAGATAACTGTTCACTACAACATGGAGCGACCCAATGAACAGAATTGACGCGACATTTAAAAAGCTGAGGTCGGAAGGGAAAAAGGCGTTTATCCCTTATGTGGCCGCGGGCGATCCCGACATGAAGACGACCGGGAAAGTTCTTCTTGCTTTGGCTGATGCGGGCGCGGATATCATTGAAGTGGGCATTCCGTTCTCCGACCCGCTTGCGGACGGCCCGACAATACAGAAGGCCGTTCAGCGGTCGCTGAAAGCGGGATGCACGGTGAAAAAAGTCATGAAGATGGTTAAGACGATCAGACGGCAGATAGAAACGCCGCTGGTTTTCATGACGTATTACAATATAGTTCTTAATTACGGTGTTTCGCGTTTTGTCAGGGCCGCGAAAAACGCCGGAACAGACGGCATTATAGTGCCGGATC
>JBDRNI010000100.1:0-14247 GCA_043811335.1 Candidatus Omnitrophota bacterium
GCCGCTTTTCTTTCCAGGCCGATCGGCCCCGGGAGGCGTCCGGTCGCGTGGATACCGCGGTTGACTGCGGTTTCCATGATCGCAAGTATTTCATCAAGCTTTCGCGCGACGTCATGTTCACACATGCCGCTGATCTGTTCCTCATTCTTCAGAACGAGTTCTATCAGTCCTATCTTGCCCGCGGAAAGTATTGTTCTCAGTCCGGTCATGCACGCGTAGGGATATGGAGGGCTGGGCCGCGCGGGTAAGCGGTCACCCTTGGACCGCACAGCGCCGCCGCCAACGGAATAGTATTCTTTTTCCAGTATAACGCGCTTGCCCGCGAGAAGGCGCATGATGAGAGTGTTGTTATAGGGGGCAGAATGCCGGATGCTGTCAAAATGTATGTTTCTTTTATGAAAAGGTATAACGATACCCCGAATGGTAACAGAAGGATTTTCGTTGCCGGGGGTAAGAAGATCAGCCAGTGCTTCAGGATCACAGGTCGCGGGATGCCACCCCATGAGCCCGGCAGTTACGGCGCGATCAGTCCCATGCCCCTTTCCTGTGGCGCTAAGTGATCCAAAAAGCCTTACCTCCAGCATCGTCACGGATTGGAGTTCCTTGTCTACAAGTTCCTCCATCAAACGGCGGAAACGGCCGGCTGCCTCCATGGGACCGATCGTATGCGAACTGGACGGCCCGGGACCGGCTTGAAAAACATCAAATACTGATGTGGTGATAAAACCCATGTTATTTCCCGCAGAATATCTTGACCGCGGGAAGTATAGAGAGAATTACGCCGCCGGTAAGTATCCACCACCCCGATCCGGGTAAGAGATTCCCCGCGATCAGCACGCCAATACCTATACCGATGATAACCTTTGAAAAAACAAAAAGAAAAAACATCGGCCCGGTCAGCTGTTTAACCTTGTCAATAATGCTCATGTCTATCGCCTCCTGGTTATAGTGAATAGTGATCTGTGAACAGTGATCGGTGTAGAGAATAAAGCGTCGTTAAACTTACTGATCACTACTCACAGATCACAAATCACTATCTAGTATATCCCCTACGCTCAAAAAAGCCAGCTTATGCCGGTTGATAATGCCGTTTCGTCAAAAAAGCGCGCCTCTATATTTATCCTGAGCTTGTCATCAAAGAACAGGATGTCCGAGCCGAAAAGGAAACCCACGTGGTAACGGGAATAACGGCGCTGCTCATCATTGTTGTTCATGTCATACACGATCTCCGCGTCCGAGCCCTTGATGCCGGCATACGGCATTGCCTGCGCGATCTCCCCGAAACGGAGCCGTTTCGCGATGCTGAGGCTCAACTGCCATTCATCCACACAAGCCTGATACTTAACTCCGTTTATCAATTTATCCTTCGGATGTATGCTGATATGCTGGGCGCTTAGGACAGAGAAAACCTCAGACGGTTTTAGGTCAAACATCTTGAGACGTATACCATATCCGCCGACGAAGGCGCCGCCGTATGCAAGGTCCGGAGCATATATCCCGTTCTTATGAGTGACGTCACCGTTACCCGCTTTACCTTCTATCGTCAGCCAGTCAAAGAGGCCGACCGAAAGCGTCGCGAAATGATCGCGTGTCGCAATGCGTCCGTATGCGTCATGCCGCAGTATTCTGGACGACATTTGATTGTATTCATACCCCGCTTCCACCCTACCCTGCGGCGGCATCCGAACCCCGTTCGTGGGGGCCGCGAATGTTTTGCCCGCAAATGCAAAGATGATAAAAAGCACCAGCATTATTGATATTGCATTACGCATATTATATTAAGTATAGGCATATCGGCCGGGTTTTCAAGGAATATTGTATTTACGGAGTTATTTAAAATTAACATTCACGCTGAAACGCGAGGGTGAGGATGTTCTGCAGAAGCTTGTCGTAATCCATATCGGCTTTTTTTGCGGATTCGGCGAATTCGTCGTCTATCATCAGCGATGGGTTGCCGTTTGCTTCAATGATGTATATCTCCCCTTTCGGCGTCAGACGCAGGTCAAATCGGCCGTAGCCGTCCATCAAGAGAACGCGGTATGCTTTTTTGCAGATCTGGCCGATCTTTTCTGTAACGCCGTCCGGAAGACGTCCGGCGGACGCGTTCGTGATCCCCCATTTTTTCCGGTATTTTTTGTCCCATTTTGCCTTGTATGTTGCCAGTTTAGGTTCGTCATCCGGGACCTCACCGAATTTCATTTCGCGGAGCGGAAATATTCGCAAACGGTTATTTCCGAGCACGCTTGCGTAGAGCTCTCTTCCGTCAATATATTCCTCGGCAAGAGCGGACATGTTGAATTGTTCGTGGATGAACCGGACCCGGACATGCAGATCCTTTTCATTCTCCACGAAGGACGCCTGGGCGATCCCTGTTGAGGCCTCTTCCTGCAAAGGTTTCACTATAAGAGGAAACCGGAGGTTTTTCGGATGCCAGACCTTTCTGCCTTTGCGAAAAATACGAAAACGCGGGACTTTTATCCGGTGGAAAGTCAGTATTTTTTTTGTGAGCGCCTTGTTGTTGCAGATCATGAGGCCGACGGGGCCGCAGCCCGTGTAAGGCAGGTCTGCGAGTTCAAATATAGCCGGTATATTCTTGTCCAGATGAACTTTGCCCGAAAAGACCTCTGTGAGATTGAACACGACGTCCGGTTTATGTCTGTATAGTTCTTTCAGGATCAGCGTTAAGTTGTCGTAAACGCCGAGAGTTCTGACCTGATGACCTAATTGTTTCAGCGTTTCAATAACGCGCGCCTCGGTCCGCCAGTCCTCTTTTTTGAGTTCTTCCGTAAAGTCCTGATTCGCCGGCGGAGAGCCGGCGGAATCAAACATGACAAGCGTTTTTAGCTTTTTCATTTTTTTTGCGATACCTTCCCGTGTATAAATAGTTCATTGTCTGGGCAGTCACGTATACGGCTGTTTCCATGACGGTTTTTGCTTCATCTTCGCCCGTCTCCAGGGCCAGTTCACTGCATCTGGAGATGATGTCTTTCAGCAGACGGTTTATAATGAATTTTTTTTCGCCCGTCCACAGGGCAACACGATCCAGGATCTCTTTGCGGTGTTTTCTGATCAGTTTTCGCGCCGTTTTCCGGCGCTTTTTTTTACCCCCTTCATCGGGCGTCAAAAAGATCTTATTTAACTGAGGATCGTGAAAATCGGGATACGTTTCCGCCTGAAACCGACGCCTCTGACGATAATGGTTCGCAAGACGGGTCCGCATTCTGGAAACATCCCAATGTTTTCGGCCGCTCCCCTTTCGGGGTGCCTGTCCCGCGATTTCCTTCATGAGAGCGTCCACATACTCAAGCTTTTCAAGCGCTTTCCAACCCTTGTATTTGTCGCGCCAGTTTGAGCTCGGGTCAAGCCAGACAGCGAACGTTTCCGCGAAATCTTCGTCCGGATGATATTGAGCGTACCATTCCGCCAGATGCCGGACGAACCGTTTGCTGTAGGGGCGGTAACGGTATCTGTCCGGATAACGCGTGTTGAACGGTCCGAAAAGCTGTTTCCACCGTTTCCGGCGGTGAAACGAGTAGGCGTAATTTAATGCGTGACCGGCCTCATGGCGGAGAAGTTTCATGAAGGAGGCCTTATCCCCTCCTTCAACTTCCAGCATCATTTTATGTTCCAGTTTTCGCAGACGCGGATGCGCCAGAAAGAAGGCAATGCCTATGACCGGTTCTTCATCGGGGCACAGCCATTCGTCGGCAAGATAACATCGCGGACGGAAAAGAATGTTGCGATCCGCGAGTTCTTCGTAAAAGCGGGTCACGTTTTCCGCGAGGGGCGTTTTTTCTATATCAAGGCCCAGTTCGCAGAAACGGAGAGAAAGCAGCTGTTCATCGTTTAATTTATCCAGATCCATATGATGTATATATTGTTACCTGCTTCTTATTTTGCTTAACAACCGCAGAATCTCAAGGTAAAGCCAGACAAGCGTGACAAGCAGGCCGAATGCGCCGTACCATTCCATGTATTTCGGGGCTCGGGCAGCTTCTCCGCTTTCAATAAAATCAAAGTCAAGCACCAGATTGAGCGCGGCGATGATCACGACAATCAGGCTGAACAGAATGCCTATCGGTCCTGAGCCGTGAATGAGGGGTATCCTCACACCGAAGAATCCCATGACGATAGATACCAGATAAACCAGTGCCACGGAACCCGTCGCCGCTACGACGCCGAGCTTGAAATTTTCAGTGGGTTTTATAAGACGCGATGTATACGCCATGAGAAGGCAGAAAAGCGTCCCGAACGTGAGAGCAACGGCTTGTATCACGATCCCGGGGTATTGTCTTTCCAGAAGCGCGGAAATGCCGCCCAGGAATACGCCTTCAAGAACAGCATAAACAGGAGCGGTGATCCCCGCCCATTCTTTCCGGAAAATAGTCACGAGCGCTACAATAAATCCGAGAATAAGCGCCGGAAGCAAAAGTGACGTCAGAGCTACCGGATTGCTCCATACCCAGGCGGCCGGAATAAAGACGAGTAGCAACAATATCAGTGTCTTGTTGACGGTTCCCTGTATGGTCATCGTGCCGGCATCGCCGGATTCTGCGACGGCGTGAGTGAAAACATTACCGCGTAACGCGGGATTTCCTGAGCGCATCATATAAGACCTTTCCCGAGTCCCCTGTGTCGCATGTAGCGGACTTACGTTAAATTCTCTATTTTGGCCATGAGGAGATGATGATCACGCAACGAAGTTAAGAGGCGCGCTTCCGCACGCGTGTAGTTCGTGTTGGCGTCTATAACGTCCCATTGGCTTGCTTCGTTTCTTTCATACAGGACCCATATCAGATTCAGCGCGTCTCTGGCGGTGTTCACGAGACCTTTCTGCGCGCGGATATCTTCACGTGTTTCAGCGAGATTATCAACGGCAGCTTTGAGCTCCTGTACAACGCGTTCTTCGACAGATGCTTCCGTTGTGATCGTTTTCGCGTGTTCATATTTTTCCTGAGCCACGAGAGAAGCGGTCTTGAACCCGTCAAAAATGGGTACATTGATAAGAAGCAAGAGAGACCAGTCGTAGTAATAACGTGACATTAAATTGAAGTCATCAGAACTCTTATAAAAAGCGCTTTTAATAGAGAACGCCGGCGCATATTTTGACGCGGCGGCCTTGACGGTCTCTTTTTGCGTTTTCTGGCGAAATCGCGCGGTTTTCAGGTCATGATTATTGTTCCGCGCCATCTCAAGCGTTAAGTTCAGAGGATAATCGCGCTCAAATTGCGCGTCACTGACAAGAAGGGTCCCTGCGATCTCTATGCGCGGAACAGCTTCCATCATGAGCAGTTCTTTCAGTTTCGCGGCCAGTCGTATCTCTTCTTTTTTCAGGGCCATGATATCGGATTCCAGACCCTGCACCTCAACTTTTGACCTGAGGAGTTCGTATTTTCGCACCTCGCCCACCATGTTTTTCTTGGCTATTTTTGCCGTGTATGTCTCCATTCTGTTTTTGGCGTCGGTTTTGATATTCAGAAGGCTCTGCGCGAGAAGCAGATCATAAAATGCCGTCTTGAGTTCATACACAAGTTTTTTTTTGGCGGCGAGATAGGCCTCGCGAGATCGGTGAAGGTTCATTCTTGCGCTGTTATACGTGTAGTAGTCTTCCCCGCCCTTGAAAATGTCCTTTTCAATGCGAACTGCCCCGATGCTTTCCGCGTATAGAAAATCATCGCTCGCTATCCTTCGGATGCCGGGAGAGCTGGTTCGGATAAATTGATATGTTAAGAATACCTTAGGCAGAAAAGCGGCGAATTTTTCCATGAGATACCGCTCGCTTTTCTTGACGTCTTCGGCTGCCCGGACAACGTCGGGGTTGACTTCAAGGCCTTTTTCTATGCACCCGGAGATATTCAGGAGCTGCGCTCCTGTTTCCGTCAAAACGTCGGGCACTTCCGGAGCCGCCGTGCTCGCCGTGAATAACAGCGCGGCAGTTAACACGATAATTATGGCTTTTTCTTTCATGTCCTCAGTATTTCGGCATACTTTTTTTGATACTGTCCGGGAAATAACCTTTCTGCATGTAATCCGACCGAAAAAATTCCAGGATGTAAGCTACAGTGCGCGCGGTGCGAAGAAACAGACCGTAAACAAAAAACAAGGGCGCATACATGAGAAAAACAACGTCCCGGCGCGGCCGTTCTGACAGAAGAATAACAAAAACGAACTGCCCAAAATCCATTATAGCATAAAACAGATACGTTGCTATCAGAATAAAAAGGAGAAGTTCAGGGGAAATGATCGCTACTATCAGGACATATACCGGATACGCCAAAAGAAGAAAAAGGTTAAAAATGAGGTCCTGAATGCCGGCAAAAAAATCCCCGGCTCTGAACGTGTGAAAATCAAACAGGTTCCGGTGTTTGCGCAGGTTGATTTTGATGTAACATCTGTCCCATCGCACGCGCTGCTTGAACAAGACCCACCATGAGGAAGGCACGGTGGTCATACCTACCGCCCGTGGAGCAAAGGCGATCTTGAACCCCATTTTTCTTACCTTCATGGTTATGTCCAGGTCTTCGCCGTATTCGGGATCCGTTCCCTTGACGTCCAGCAAGGCCTCTTTTCTGAAACAGCTGAATGCTCCGGATGCTATCTGAAGAGTATCACTGGCGGCCATCCATCTTCGCCCCATGCTGATGGTAACTCCATATTCCGCCGCCTGCAGGCGCGTGACAAGGGATTCCCTGTCGTTCAGAACCTTGAGATTACCGCTCACGGCGCCGATTTTGGCGTCTCTGAACGGTTTGACGACTTCACGTATCGTATTTCTATCAACAAACATGTCACCGTCAAAATGGATGATGATATTACCCTTCGCCATCTGAAGGCCATAGTTCAGAGATGAAGGCTTCCCCCCCCAGCTCTCTTTACGGAGATACTGAATGACTCCGCGCGCAGCGTAGGCCCGGCAGACGCCGGTCGTTACAGGATCCGGAGAGCAGTCATCCACGACTATCAGCTCGAAATCGGGATAATCACTTTCCAACAGGGAATCAATCGTGCGCTTAAGGTTTTCACCTTCGTTATAAACGGGTATTATCGCGCTGACCTTTGGTGTATACGGGACGGGTTCGTTTTGCGCGGGGAGAGATTCAAAAAGACTTGCGATGAAAACTACCGTGTTCGTGATGTAATACCGTGTCGTGTCAAATAGAAGCGCCGGAGCGAAAAGAAGAAATACGCTTCCGGCTGAGCGCATCCGGATATTATCAAGGGAAAATTGGATATAGTCAGTAAACCAGGTAAAAATATCGCCAATCATCGGGTAGATATCCTGCATTTCACGGACATTCCGATCTTCAGAATGTCCTGCGGTATGTTTTTATCCAGAAGCGAGATCCTGGCGCGGAACACGGACGTAGGGCGGTAAAAACTTCTTGCGAACATTTTGGGCAGAGTTTCTATCTCTGCGGAGATAAAATCGATCTTCCCCTTGAATTTTTTCCGCGCGGCAGAAATTGAAACCACTGCCTGATTTCCTATCTTTAGGCGGTTTATAAGTTTTTCCGGGATGAAAGCCTCAATCCAGTATTGTCCTACCGGTAAAACGCCATAGATCGCATCGCCCTCTTTAACGGTGTCTCCCACTTTTTTCAGCTTGTCAACGATCAGCATTTCTCTGTGCGCCTGAATTTTTATGATGCCGTTTGAGGCAATTTCTTGCGGTGTCGCTATCGCCGGCCGGATCGTTACCAGAGTACTTTCAGTCGTGACTCGGTCGCCTTTTTCGGCATAAAGTTCAAGTATTTCTCCGTCCACGTTGCTTTTGATATCCATGAGAGAAAGTTTCTCAAGGCCGAGTTCCAGCTGTCCCATGACGATGCCGTGACAGCGCACGACGCCAAAATTTGCCATCTTCCAGAGGATCAACGGCGCGAAAAGCACAATGACGAAGATCAACACTTTTACCATTTTGGGAATAGGATTTGCCGACTGGGTTTGCCTTTCTGCCTGCGTTTTATTCGGAATAAAAGATTCAATTTTTCGAATTCTCACTTAAGTGCCTCCCCCTGTCCCTGAGCCTTTACCAGAAGTTCAAGAAGACCGTCTTTTGTTTCGGAGTCCTCCGGATAGGAAACGACCGTTGTATAGATATCCAGTGATCCCTCTTTCATGGCTTTTATCTTTTCTTGGACCAGATTTGCCATTTTTTCCGCGCCCTTTTTTTCGGTTTCCGGCAGAAGCACGATGAACGCGTTTTTATCGTAGCGCGCAGGGGTATTTACCGCCCACAGATCAGTTTTCAGTATTGACGCGATGTCTGACAATATGCGGCTGCCCTTTGCGGAACCGCGAGTTCCGATCAGTTTATCAAAATTGCGGATATCCACGAGGACAAGAGAGAAAGGCCTCTTGAATTTTTCGGCGCGTGCCATCTCGTCATCGAGACATTTCCTGAAGTAACGCAGATTATAAAGATCAACCTCTTTGTCTATCAGCACCTGTTCCAGGTTTAATTCAGTGAAACGTCCGTTTTTCGCTATTTCTTTCCCTCTTTCCGTGAGAATATAAGCAAAGATGACCTGCCACAGGGCGTCGTTCCCTTCAAAAATTTTTTTGCAGTTTCTGCATTGACAGTAAATCTCGGGATCCGTAAATTTTTCGCCGGTCTCGTTGCAAATATAGCTCTGTCCGGGTTTATCGTAATCAATGCCGATCTGCCGGGCTTCCTCATTACATTTAGGGCAGACATAATGAAGCCCCTGCTTGAATTCATCCTCCGTCCCGACATAACCGCACCTGAAATGATGTATCATCTCAACGATCGATATGTCGGCGCTGTGGTTTGAAGGACAGGTCTCACGGACGTTGATATCGTGATGGCGGCAGTAAGGACAGGTCATGATCTTGTCAAAAAATCTCTGTTCCAGACATCCTTTTTCCGCCACGAAAGTCAGGTGCCCGAGTTCCGATCCGTCATGCGTTTCAAAAAAACCGGCCGCATACGGGTATGCATAACCGTTCAGACTTGCCATGTTATATTCCGGGATAAGTTCACTGACCTTGTCTTTGATCATGGCGCGGAGAAAGTTAATCCTTTGCTGATCCGTCTCGTTCAGAACGGCTTCCGGAGGTTGTTTTTTTGAACGCCGCAGAACCGCCTCTATTCTTGCCACGAGCTCATCGGCGTCATAGGGCTTTGTAATGTAGTCATCTATCCCCATCTGCAGAGCCTTTACCTTGTCCGCGGTAGAAGTTTTGGCCGTGAGCATTATGATCGGGATCAGGGCAGCTTTCGGGTTTTTATGCAGATGTTCGGCTACCTCATATCCGTTCATTCCCGGCATCATGATATCAAGGATAATAAGGTCCGGCAGTGTCTTCTTGACGTATTCAAGGGCGATCGGCCCGTTCCCGGCCGATGCAGCGTCATAACCGGCCTTATTTAAACGGGCGCAGACCATTTTTGCTACGTCAGTTTCATCATCAACAACAAGAATTTTATTTTTCGGCATTTTTTCACCTCTGTCTCTATGCAAGGGTATCCGCAAACCGTAAAAATGTCAAACCTTACACCCCTTTTAGATCCTCTCCAGTTCTTTCGGGTTTTTTGAATAATGATCCTTGAGCTTTTTTAATATTTCGTTTACCCCGATCTGCGGCACGCACCCGGCGATTTTTTTCAATTTTGTCAGGTCGGGAACACGTCTTTTTATATCCTGAAAATGCGGGCCGTAATATTTATAATACGGTTCAAAAACGATCTTTGCGGAACTCGCCGTGAGGATCTTGATCTTCATCGCAAGTTCGCGTATGGATATTTGTTCGGTATGTCCAAGATTTATGATCTCGCCATTGGCTTTTTTTGAGGATGCCAGCTTTAGGAGAATGTGTATGGCATCGTCAATATAGGTAAAACAACGAACCTGGCTGCCGTCGCCGTATACATGCATCGGCGTATTCGCCAATGCGCTTTTAAAAAACCGCGGGACAACCATTCCGTAATGGCCTACCTGTCCGGGGCCAACGATGTTGAAAAGCCGAAGGATCACGACTTGGAGCTCCCTCTCGCGATGATATGCCATGGCAAGAAACTCGTCCAGCAATTTTGAACACGCATAACTCCATCTGTTTATGTCCGGCGGGCCGAGAGTGATATCTGAGTTTTCCTTAAAAGGAAAGACGGCCGTCTTGCCGTATACCTCTGAAGTGGATGTCAGGAGAACGCCCATTTTTTTAGTGGAAGCATATTTCAGGATCAGTTCGGTGCCGAAAGTATCGCAAATGATTGTATCAAGAGGGTGTTTTACCACTCTTTTTACTCCGACAGTGGCAGCGAGATGGTAGATGAAGTCGCATTTTTCAATTGTTTTGCTGAGAAGCGCCTCGTCAGTAATAGACCCCGTGACCAGATGCAGCCGTTGATGATCTTTGATGTCGCGGATATTTTCCACATATCCGGTCGAGAGATCGTCCAGAATATAAACGGTTTGCCCTTTCTTTATGAGTGCTCTTGCGAGATGTGAACCGATAAAACCGGCTCCGCCTGTTATCAAAACGGTTTTTGACATTTTATCCTCTCGTCAATCTTTGATGCGCTTACGAATAACATCCAGAATATCCTGCGATTCATATGGCTTAGCTACAAAATATTTACCGCCCTTGAACGGTCCCGTTTTTTTCTCCTCATCTTTCGTGACGAGGCAGGTCAGGAACACCACGGGGATGTCGGCGGTATCGGGATCCTTTTTTAAGATATCCGCCGCTTCCCCCCCGTCCATTCCCGGCATTACTATATCAAGGATTATGAGATCCGGGCGTTCTTTTTTCGCTACGGTCACCGCTTCCCGGCCGCTATACGCCTTGATGACGTTATATCCCGATCCGCTCAACCGCGCTCCCAGAGTTTCCAGCACATCCTTGTCATCATCCACGATCAGTATTTTTTTATTCATGTTTTACCTCGTTTGTTATTTTTGGGATTCTCATCAATTATTTTCTTTATCGTGTTTCTTAGACGAACGCTGTTATGATGGATCAAATCATTTTTATGTCCGACATCCGCGATGATGATCTTAGCGCCGGTCAGCTTTTTTAGAAGAGAGATCTTGCCGGCTTTGACCTGGAACTGCTTTTTTCGGGAATATCGGGTTTTGGCCGCAGAT
The DNA here is from genome assembly GCA_043811335.1 of Candidatus Omnitrophota bacterium. GTDB lineage: Bacteria > Omnitrophota > Gorgyraeia > Tantalellales > Tantalellaceae > CAZGOZ01. The sequence continues at coordinate 11,112 of JBDRNI010000100.1, forward strand.
GCCGGCAGCGTGTCGGACACGATCACGTAGTCAAGACAGTCGCGTCCGAGATATTTGACTATTTCTCTGAGATGATCGGCTGCCGTATACCCGGGTGTCTCCCCGGGTTTGGTCATGAGATTGCAAATATAGATCTTTTTTGCGGTTGTTTTAAGGATTGCTTCCCGGATATCTTTTATCAGAAGATTCGTTATCACGCTGGTAAAGAGGTCTCCGGGACCGATCGTAATGATCTCGGAGTTCAAGATCGAGGCATATGCCCGGGCATCGCACCGTAAGGGCGGTTCGTGCCAGCATTTTTTCACCCGCAGGTTGATGTCGCGCCCTTTTCCGAGATCAATATTACTCTCCCCCTTAATGATCGAGCCGTCCTCAAACATGGCGTTTAGCGTTGTTTTGGTGTCGGCCACCGGAAAAACAATACCACGGATGCGTAAAATATCGCTCAGTCCGCGAATGGCCTTCGGCATGGAGCCGCAAATTTCGGACAGGACAGTTAAGAACAGGTTGCCGAAACTATGTCCGCGGAGATCGCCGCCCTTCTTGAAACGGTACCGGATCACGCGATTCATCAGCTCGGGCGCGCTGGAAAGGGCCACGAGACTGCGTCGGATATCACCGGGAGGAAGAATACCGAATGATGATTTAAGCCGCCCCGAAGATCCGCCGTCGTCGGCGGTCGACACGATTGAAACCGGCAGAACGCCCGGAAGGGTTTTAAGCCCCATCAACAGATTGAAAAGCCCCGTGCCGCCGCCTATGCAGGAGACACGCGTTTTTTCTTCCGCGCAGGCAGAAAAACGGAGCGCGAATTCGTGTATGCTGAAAGGTTTGATCATATAATCCGTTGCGCCAAGATCCTTTACTTCCTCCATGTGGGAAATATTTTTGATGGACGACACGTATATATATATTTTTTTGCACGAATACAGAGTTTTAAGCGTCTTTTTTCGGATAATGCCGCTTGAGCAGACAGAGTCGTCAAAAATGACGATGCCTGTATTTCGCGCCTGTATTTTTCGGGTTATTTCAGGATACGCGCTCGCCGTGTCGTATTTAAATCTCAAATGCGAGAGAACGGGCTGTATCTTGTCGGTAAATTCTGCCGCGCCGATGAGCAGGACCGTTTCGGTTTTGCGCTTTGTCGGTTTTTTCATTTGGTAAACTTTTTTACTTTTTCAAGGAGTACTTTCGGATCGAACGGTTTTACCAGATAATCGTCCGCCCCGAATTGTTTTGTCTTCGCGGCAACCGTTGCCGCGTTTGAAGCGGTCAGGAATATGATCGGTATATTTTTAAACTCATCGTCTGATTTTAGCTGTTTGCAGACGTCAAAGCCGCTCATGATCGGCATGCGGATATCCAACAGAATAAGATCCGGTCTTTCTTCTTTTACGCAGAAAAGCGCGCTTCCGCCGTCCGCAGCTGTCACGGTCTGATATCCCGCGGTTTGTAAACGGAATACCACGATCTTAAGGATATCCTCTTCGTCATCAACTACCAGTATTTTCGGCGCTTTTTTTTCTGTTGCCATAGTCGTGAATCACCTCCGCCGTTCTTTTATGGGCAGCGTGAAATGAAATGTGGAGCCTTTGCCCGGCTCGGATTCGGCCCAGATCCTGCCCTTGTGGGAGGTGATGATCTGCCGGGCTATCGCGAGACCCAGCCCTGTGCCTCCCGTTTTCCGGTCCTTGAGGCTCTCCAACTGCTCAAATCGGAGAAACAGCCGCGGCAGATCGTCTTTTTTTACGCCGCAGCCTGTGTCGTTCACGGAGACCCGTATGAGGTTACCCTCTCTGTCTGAAGAGACCGTGATAGTCCCTTTTTCCGTGTATTTGACGGCATTGGAAAGGAGGTTCGTGAGAACCTGCATGATCATATCTCTATCAAACTGTATTTTAGGTAGATCCTTGTCTAAAAGCGATTGGATATGCAGGCCCTTCGTCTCGGCCAGAGGCATTATTTGTTCCCGGGCTGCCAGAATGCTTTCATTCATGTCGTTTTCACGCATGTCAAATAGCATGCGTCCGTCGTCCAGTTTTTGAAAATCCAGAACGTTGTTAATGATCCGGGCTAGTCTGTCCACGTTCCGCTTTGCGATACCGAGAAAATTCTTCTGTTCGTCGGAGATCTTCCCCGCCGTGCCGTCCAGGACCAGAGCGACGCCCTCCTTGATCGCGGTAAGGGGCGTTCGAAGCTCGTGAGATACCCGGGCGGTAAAATCCGCTTTTATCTGCAATGCAGTTTTTAATTTTTTTTCCACCTCGGTCCGGTGCGTTATTTCGTCATTAAGCCGGGTTACGGATATCATGGTTGTCTGCAGGTTTGCGGCCATTTTGTCAAAGGCTCTTGATAACTGTCCGATCTCGTCATTACGGTTGGTCCCGACCTTATGGTCCAGGTTTCCCTTGCCAATGAGCTCAGCCCCTTCATGCAGTTCATGAAGAGGGGCAGTTATGCGCCTTGATATTATGATACCGGTCAGCCATGCCACGGCCGGGACACTGAAAAGGACGATAAGAATTACAAGCTGTATTCTCCGCAGAGGCGCCATGGCCTCACGTTCGTCTATTTCCGCCCTGAGTTCCCAGCCCGTGCGTTGTATGGAACTGCGCACGCCCAGTACGCATACCCCCCGGTAGTCGGGATAGGTGGCGGGAACGGAATGCCGGACACCCCGCGTGTCTTTTCCCAGAGAAGTGTCTTTGGGAAGGTTACTGTTGACCTTTTGCTTGAGAAAAACATCTTTCTTGAAACGGGAAGGGGTTATCATGTAGCCCTCTTTGTTAACGAGGTAGATCTCTCCCGTTTTGCCGAGACCCGTCCGGTCCTCCATGACGGCATCTATTTCATCCATTGTAGCTTGCACAACTATGACCCCGAGAATTTTTTTTGTATCTTTGTCAAGAACCGGTACGGTGAACGCGAAAGCGGTCCTCTTGTCATCCGGAGAGAAATAAATACCGCTGAAATAGGAGCCCTTTTTTCCTTCCATGAAATTTTTGCTGTTACTTCTGTTCTGCCCCACGATTAAGGGTTCGCTTGAAGCGACTATAGTGCCTTTGGAGTCCAGAACGAATATTTCTTTGCCGTGTTTCGCGATCCTGACCGTGCTATTCAGTCTTTTTGTGGCTCT
>JBDRNI010000101.1:0-6456 GCA_043811335.1 Candidatus Omnitrophota bacterium
CGCATCTCTTCTTTACCCGCCCCTACGCCAAGTCTGTCATCCCCGCGAAAGCGGGGATCCAGATGGATTCCCATTGTCATGGGAATGACAAACCTCTGAACTCCTATCTCCCAACCCCCAACTTCTCACTCCCAACTTCCGCCCGTTTGACTATACCCAATATTAAGGTATACTTCCCGTGAGGATAACGTGGGCAGGGTGGAATAAGGGAAGTAAACGAAAGGGATTTTGATGCGAAAGCTAATATGGCTTGTTTTGATAAGTATCCTTTTTTCAGGCTGTGGCATGAAAAAAGGCATGGGCGTATCTTCAGTTGATGCCAATGTTAAACCTTTCGGTGGTTATGCGGGGCAGGACGAGGCTCTGTTAAAGGGCAAATAAGGCGGTATTCTCATTCCGACCGGTCAAGTTTTGATGCCATTTGTGTATTGTACTATTCCTTCGTTCGAAGAGATGCTTCCGGACTGGGATTTTTCTTGACAAAAACCTGATTATGGCTAAAATCGGGTGCGGAAAAGGAAAAAGACCATGAAGATAGAAAACAAAGTTTCAATGATAACCGGTGCGGCGCGAGGTATTGGCAGGGAAATCGCGCTTCTCTTTGCGCAGGAAGGGTCCGACCTGGCTATCTGTGACGTTAATGCGGAAGTTCTCGCCGCCACGCGGAAAGAGATCGAGGCCGCGACGGGGCGGAAGGTCATTGCCGAGAAAGTTGACGTGACATCCGGGGAAGAAGTGACGGATTTCGTCAAGAAAATTCTTGACAATTTTGGCCGTTTAGATATACTTGTCAACAATGCAGGCATCACCAGAGATAATCTTATTTTGAGGATGTCGGATGAGCAATGGGATGCCGTGATTAGCGTGAACCTCAAGGGGGCTTTCAACTGTATCAAAGCGGCAGCCCGTCCCATGATGAAAGCCAGAAGCGGCAGGATAGTGAACATGGCTTCCATAATAGGTATCATGGGGAACGCCGGGCAGGCCAATTATGCAGCCAGCAAGGGTGGGCTCATCGCGTTAACGAAAACAGTGGCAAAAGAGCTTGGTTCGCGAAATATTAACGTGAATGCGATAGCGCCCGGGTTTATTCAGACAGACATGACTGATAAACTCACCGATGAAGCGAAGCAGAAGTTGTTAGAGTTTGTCCCCCTCGGAAGAATGGGGGAAACGGGCGATGTAGCGAAATTAGCCCTCTTCCTTGCGTGCGACGACGCGGGATATATTACCGGACAGGTCGTTAAGGTGGATGGCGGAATGGTTATGTAGGGAAACAAAGGTTCTAATAGGTTCTTAAACTGAGCCATAAAAAGGAGGAACAAATGTCTGAGGTAGCGGAAAAAGTTAAATCGATTGTCGCCGAGCAGCTTGGTGTTAAGATCGATGAGGTTAAAAATGAGGCCAAGTTTATTGACGACCTTGGCGCCGATTCTCTGGATACAGTAGAGCTGGTCATGGCTTTGGAAGAAGAATTCGGTGCCGAAATACCGGATGAAGACGCCGAAAAGCTGACCACGGTCGGTGAAGCCATCAAATATATTGAAGAAAAGTCCTCAAAATAATCAAGGTATGACAATTAGAGGAACCCTCCACACTAAATAACAATGTTTAATAAACGAAGAGTAGTTCTTACGGGAGTAGGCGCAGTTACTCCCGTGGGGAACAATGCTGACGATTTCTGGAAGGCGCTTGTAGAAGGCAGAGGCGGGGTTGCGCGTCTTACCGCTTTTGATCCAACTCCTTTCAATTCGCAGATTGCCGCGGAAATAAAGAACTTTGATGCGTCCAGGTATCTCACGCCCAAGCAGGAAAAGCGGTTTGACCCGTTCGTGAAATATGCCATTGCCGCCGCTAAGATGGCTGTGAAGGATAGCGGTCTGGATTCCGCGAAAATAGTCAACGAAAGAGCGGGGGTCTATATCGGGTCCGGGATAGGAGGGCTTCATACTGTTGAGGTTGAGCATCAAAAATATCTGGAGAACCCCGATGAAAAGAACGCGGCCTCCAAGATATCCCCGTTTCTTATACCCATGCTGATAGTCAACATGGCTTCTGGGTTGGTCTCTATAGAGCTTGGATTTAAAGGTCCCAATTCTGCGGCTGTTACGGCATGCGCTACCGGCAGTCATTCCATCGGGGATGCTTTCAGGATAGTGCAAAGAGGCGAGGCCGACATAATGGTCGCCGGCGGAACGGAAGCAGCCACTACAAAAATGGGATTCGGCGGATTTTGCGCGTTAAAAGCGCTTTCCAAACGGAATGATGATCCCGGAAGGGCCTCACGGCCTTTTGACAGGGAACGAGACGGTTTTGTCATGGGTGAGGCAGCGGCGGTAGTTGTGCTTGAAGATCTGGAACACGCGAAGAAAAGAGGAGCAAAGATATATTGCGAAATAGTGGGTTACGGCATGAGCGGCGACGCGTTTCACATGACGGCCCCGGATCCGGACGGCGGCGGCGCCGTGAGATGCATGAAAGCATGCCTTAAAGATGCCGAAGTGAATCCCAAAGATGTGGATTACGTGAACGCGCATGGAACGTCAACCCCTTTGAATGATAAAATGGAAACAGCGGCCATAAAAACGGTTTTCGGAGAATACGCGTATAAACTTCCTGTCAGCTCCACGAAAGGTACTACCGGCCACTTGCTCGGCGCGGCCGGCGCGGCGGAACTTATTGCCTGTATCAAGGCAATAGAGAATAGCATCATACCTCCCACCATCAACTATGAATACCCCGACCCTGAATGTGATCTGGATTATGTTCCCAACGAAGCAAGAAAAGCGGATGTGAAGATCGCGATAAGCAATTCGCTGGGATTCGGTGGTCACAATGTCACGCTTTGTATCAGGGCATTTAAAGAGTAATACCCGCCGCGCGCATCGTATTCCGCCGAGAAATGATATTGGTAGGGCACCTTTAAAGGTGCCCAGCAGAGTTTTACATTAAGGGATTAAAGCAAAGGAGACAAAAAAATGGATTATCTTTTAAGCGAAGAACAACAGATGATAAAAGATCTGTGCCGGCAGATCGCGGTGGAAAAGATAAAACCCGTTGCTGCCGAATATGACGAGAGCGGCGAATTCCCTTGGGATATAGTTAAAGTGCTTGCCGAATCCGATATTTGCGGTATTTATATACCCGAGAAATACGGCGGAATGGGCGGCGGAGTCATGGAATTGGCCATCGCCACGGAAGAGCTTTCGTGGGGATGCGGCGGCATATCACTGGCGTTTGCCGCTACCGGTCTGGGAACTTTTCCGATAATTCTTTACGGCAACGACGAACAGAAAGCGAAATATCTTCCGGATATCGCTTCGGGTAAGAAACTCGCCGCGTTCGCGATCACTGAAGCCGAAGCCGGTTCTGACGCCGGAGGCATAAAAACGACCGCCAAAAAGACGGTGACCACTACATTCTTAACGGCACGAAACAATGGATAACCAACGGCGGCGAAGCGGAAATCTATACCGTGATAGCAATGACGAATAAAGCAAAAGGGGCCCGCGGGGCAAGCGCATTTATCGTTGAGAAAAGTATGCCGGGCGTAAGTTTCGGCAAAAAAGAGAACAAGCTCGGCATAAGAGGTTCGGCGACACGTGAGGTTGTTTTTACCGATGTCCGCGTTCCGAAAGAGAACCTTCTCGGACGGGAAGGGCTCGGGTTCATAGTGGCCATGAAGACGTTTGATCATTCCCGTCCCGGTGTGGCGTCACAGGCCGTTGGTATTGCCCAGAGAGCGCTGGACGAATCTGTTCAGTATGCTCAAGAAAGACGGCAGTTCGGGCACGCGATATCATTTTTTCAGGGCATACAGTTCATGCTGGCAGACATGGCGATCCAGGTAGAAGCGGCCAGGGCGCTGATCTATGCTACCGCGCGGATGATAGATTCAGGCGCGAAGGGTATCTCGGGGGTATCAGCGATGTCAAAGACATTTGCTTCTGATACCGCCATGAAAGTCACGACCGATGCCGTGCAGATCCTCGGCGGATATGGCTACATGAAAGAATATCCGGTGGAAAAACTGATGAGAGACGCCAAGATAACGCAGATATACGAGGGCACGAACCAGATACAGAGAAGCGTGATAGCAGCTTCTCTCATAAAGGAGAGCCTCGCTAAAAAATAAAAATGAAAATACTCGTTTTCATAAAACAGGTCCCAAACACCACCGACGTCAAGATAGATCCGGTGACGAACACGCTGAAACGCGAGGGCGTTGAATCTATCATCAATCCTTTTGACATGTATGCCATAGAAGAGGCGATACGCGTCAAGGAGAAGCTTGGCGATGCGGAAGTAATTGCGGTGAGCATGGGCCCTCAGCAGGCCGTGGAGGCGCTGAAAGAGGCCATATCCATGGGGTGTGACAGGGCCATTCTTATCAGCGACAGAAAATTCGCGGGCAGCGATACCTGGGCCACCAGTTACACTCTTTCGCAGGCCGCGAAAAAAATAGGCGACTACACGATCATCTTTTGCGGAAAACAGGCCTCGGACGGAGATACCGCACAGGTGGGCCCGGGAATATCCATGCATTTGGATATCCCTCAAGTTACTTATGTTAAAAAGATAGAAAAAATAACGGCGTCTTCCGCGGTGGTGGAACGCATGACCGAAGAGGGATATGATATCGTGGAAGTTCCGCTCCCCGCTGTTTTAACGGTCGTAAAGGAGATAAACGAACCGCGCCTGCCGTCGTTAAAAGGGAAAATGAGGGCGAAGAAAGCGGAGATACCCGTTTGGACGGCCGAGGATATCGGATGTGACGAAAAAATGATCGGTCTTGATGGATCGCCCACGCGGGTGGTTAAGATATTTACTCCGCCCCCAAGAGGAGGCGGCAGGTTGCTTGAAGGCGAACCCGCCGAAACCGCAAAAGAACTAGCGGAACTGATCAAAAAGGTCATTATAGGATAGTAATCCACAATCTGTCATTCCCGCCTGTCCCGAGCGAAGTCGAGGGGCGCAAGCTGGAATCCATCTGAGGTCTGTCAGTCCCGCGCAAGCGGGAATCCAGAGTAGTAAGGCAAAAATGAACAAAAACGACGCGATAATAATATTAAACGAAAAATGCACCGGTTGCACTCTCTGCGTTAAGGTATGTCCTTTTGCCGCGATCTCAATGAAGGACAAGAAGGCCGTCATAGACCTGTCCAAGTGCACCCTATGCGCAGCATGTGTAGAAGCGTGTAAGTTTAACGCGATCATCATGCGAAAAAAAGAAAAAAAAGCCGTGATCGATCTTTCCGCGTACAAAGACGTGTGGGTATTTGCCGAGCAGAAAAAAGGAAAAGTGCAATCGGTTGTTTTTGAACTTCTGGGCAAGGGCAGAGAGCTTGCGGATAAATTGAAATGCGATCTTTGCGCGGTGCTTATCGGTGAGAACACACAGGAAGGCGCCAAAGAACTTATTGCCAGAGGCGCGGATAAAGTTTATACCGTTGATTCCCCGCACCTTAAAGTATTTCAGGACGACCCGTATACCAGAGTGTTAACAGAACTCGTTTCAAAACATAAACCCGAAATAGTACTGTGCGGCGCAACGACTATCGGGAGAAGCCTTATCTCGCGTGTCGCTGTTACGCTTCGCGCGGGACTGACCGCGGACTGCACGGGGCTGGATATAGACATGAAAGAGAAGCTTTTGCTTCAGACGAGGCCCGCATTCGGAGGCAACATAATGGCGACCATAATCGCTCCGGATTCACGCCCGCAAATGTCAACAGTGCGGCACAAGGTCATGCAGGAAGCCGAACCCGATCCCGGCAGAAAAGGGGAGATCATAGAAGAAAAATTCCCCGAAGAGACCTATGCTTCACGCAGCCGTCTTTTAGACGTGGTAGAAGAAATAGAGGAAACGATAAATCTCACCGAAGCCGACATCATTGTCTCCGGCGGCAGGGGAGTGGGGAGTGAGGAAAATTTCAGTATCATCAGAGACCTGGCGTTATCCATTAACGGAGCAGTAGGTGCTTCAAGATCCGCCGTTGACGCTGATTGGATCCCCTATTCGCATCAAGTAGGTCAGACCGGAAAAACAGTCTGCCCCAAGGTTTACATCGCCTGCGGCATAAGCGGCCAGATCCAGCATCTCATAGGCATGAAATCCGCAGACGTCATAGTAGCCATAAACAAAGACCCCGACGCCCCGATCTTCAGCGTAGCCACCTACGGAATAGTAGACGACCTCTTCAAAGTAGTCCCCCTACTAACAGCCCACTTCAAAAAAACTTTCGCGTAAATCCCGGAAGACACATTCCGGGCAGGCACAAGGCCTGCCCCTACAACGACTGTCATTCCCACGGACAGACCGTGTTAAAAGTCGGGAAAAAATTCAGATTAAAACGGTTCTTTGACAATTTAAGTTAAAAAACACAATTATCAAGCGTATATTTGCTAGGGGAACAATATCCCCAAGAGTTATACGGTTTTTAGGGCCCTTAAACC
>JBDRNI010000102.1:0-6538 GCA_043811335.1 Candidatus Omnitrophota bacterium
GGGTATTGGTATTTCGGAGAGATTTTCGGTGAGCCCAACCCAAGTTTTACCTTTGATTACACTCCCGGAGTGTAATGTTGTGGGTCTCCGTCACAAGTACGGACGGTGCGGAGAATTGACCGTCCCCGGGAGCAAGGCCCCCAGGTGATTCTTCAGGGCGTTTGGCGCGTGGCGTTTCGGGGGGGGCATGCTCAACGCTGAATTTCCACTTTTTGCCTTTTTCCTTTCATCGTTCGCACAATGCGTCTTGCTTACTCGGCTTATATATAATATAATTACCTAAACAAGAGAAAATTCGCGCAGGCGGATTTATGGTGCGAGGGTATTTGTCACATAAAGGGAGGGTGATTTCACGATGGGAGAGCATGGCGCTCTGTGGGAATTTACGCATAATGATGTGGTTATAGTCTCTTTTTTGGGATGGTTCACGGCGCAGACCATTAAGGTGATCATCGGCGTGATCAGGGAGAGACGGTTCAACTTTAAGTGGTTTGTAGGAACCGGCGGCATGCCGAGTTCTCACGCCGCCGGGGTAACAGCCCTGACGACAAGTATCGGGTTTCAGGAAGGGCCCAGCTCGGCGCTTTTTTGCATGGCGTTCGTATTCACGGTGGTTGTGATATGTGACGCGCAGGGTGTGCGGCGGTCAACAGGGAAACAGGCCGAGATATTGAACACCGTAATGGACGATATTTACTGGAAAAAAAAGATACAGGAAGACAAGCTTAAAGAACTTATCGGCCATACTCCGATACAGGTCATAGCCGGCGTTCTCATAGGACTTGCCGTTGCTTTCATACTGTATGGGCCGTATGGGATGTAGGAAGAGGGTATTATGAAAATAGGCAAACTAATCCTGCTAGCCGTTGCTGTTATATCTCTGCTTATCACTGCCGCCTCGTTCGCCGTCCTGGAAGGCACTAAGGCAAGATCCGAGGATATGTGGCGGCCGGACAGGGCGAAACTTATATATGAGAGAGCGGAAGCTTTTCTTAAACGCGGAGAATACAATAAATGCAGAAACGCTTTGGCCATCCTGGTAGAACGATATCCCACTTCCGAATATGCCGAGAAGTCCTTGCGAACCCTTGCATACGACTCTCTTGAGCGCGGCGACGGCATGCGCGCCCATTATTACTATACCCAGATTCTGGAGCGGTTCCCGGGGATAAAAGACGTGAATAATATCTATGCCATCCTTGGTAAGATCAACATGGGGCTTTTGCAGTCACCGGCATTAACGGAAAACAGTCTTATACATGAGGTCCAAAAAGGCGACACCCTTTTCGCTATAGCCAAGAAATACGGCACGACGGCAGGTTTTATAAAAATGGTAAACGGGCTTAAAGGAGATCTCATAAAACCGGGCCAGAAACTGAAAATAGTTCTTTCAAAGTTCAGCATCCTTGTGGATAAGTCCCGCAACATGCTCGTGCTTAAAAAAGACGGAAAGCTATTTAAGATATACAGCGTTTCAACCGGAGAAAACAACTCCACGCCGGTGGGGATGTTTAAGATCGAAGAAAAGATGATAAAACCGACCTGGTACAAGGTAGGGACAATTGTATCTCCCGACAGCACTGAATACGAACTCGGGGAAAGATGGATGGGGCTTTCTATCCAGGGATACGGAATACACGGAACTCGTGACGAGACGACCATTGGCGCCCAGGTAACGGGCGGTTGTGTAAGGATGCACAATAGTGACGTCGTGGAATTATTTGATATAGTTCCGAGCGGTACCGAAGTGGAGATAGTTGATAAGGTGGCGTAAGGTTCCGAGAGCGTGATACGGGGGGGGAACGATGGCGATCATACTTGAATTTGAAAAACCCATAATAGAGCTGGAAAATAAGATTGAAGAGCTCAGCAGGTTTACCGTGAAAGAGGATATAGATCTTTCCGATGAGATCCCGCGGCTGAAGAAAAGGCTGGAGAAGCTCAGGAAAGAGATCTTTGATAACCTGTCCCCGTGGCAGAAGGTGCAGCTTTCGCGGCACCCGGATCGGCCGTATACACTGGATTATATAAAAATGATCATGAGTGATTTTATAGAGATCCATGGCGACCGCCATTTTGGCGATGATAAAGCCATAATAACGGGACTGGCGCATGTCAACGGCCGTAAAATAATGATTTTTGGGCATCAAAAAGGCCGGGATATGAAGAGAAAATTGGAGAGAAATTTCGGGTGCGCTCATCCGGAAGGATATCGCAAGGCCATCCGCCTTATGCGGCTGGCAGAAAAGTATGGAATACCGGTGGTTACTTTTATAGATACTCCGGGGGCTTATCCGGGCATTGGGGCGGAGGAACGCGGCCAGGCCGAAGCGATAGCGTATAACCTGCGGGAGATGGCGGGGTTGAAGGTTCCGATCCTCGTTTTTGTTATCGGCGAGGGCGGATCCGGCGGAGCGCTTGGCATAGGTCTGGGCGACAGGATATTTGTTCTGGAGAACGCTTATTATTCGGTAATTTCGCCGGAAGGATGCGCGGCAATTCTCTGGAGAGAACCATCCAAAGCGCCCGCTGCCGCGGAGGCGCTCAAACTTACCGCTCCGGAACTTATTGAATTGGGAATAATTGACGGCATGATACCCGAACCTTTGGGCGGCGCGCACAGGAACCCGATCCTGGCAGCGGAAGGGATAAAGAAAACTATAATGGAGAATCTTGATGAACTTTGCGCGCTCACGCCGGATGCGTTGTTGAACGCCCGGTATGAAAAATACAGGAAGATCGGGGTTTATGGAGAAGGATAAGGGGCGGAGCAGAGCACGACAAAATTCTAAATACTAAATCCGAAATACTAAACAAATGATAATGATTCAAATCCCAAAATCCAAACTGTCAGTAAACCGGATTTATTTTGGTTTAAGGCTGGTTTACTGTTGGTTTAGGGTTTGAAGAATTGGGAAATTAGGATTTGTTTAGGATTTAGAGATTCGGATTTAGGATTTTTCCTGAGGGAAAAAGGATAAGGTATAATGGCGAAGACCGCGATTGCAAATGAAAGCCACCTGTTGAAAGAAGCGAGCAGAGAGCTCAGGGGTGCCCTGAAAGAAAGGGGTATCGTGGAAGATATTATCTTTGACGTTTATGTCGGATTTGAAGAAGCCCTTTGGAATGCAATGATACATGGCAACAGAGAGAACCCCTCCAAAAAAGTTACGGTCGAAACCGAAATAACCCGGAACACGGTCATGATATGCGTGGAGGATGAAGGGGAAGGGTTTGATCCGGAAATGCTTCCCGACCCCACGCTTGACGAAAACCTTCTCAAAGAAGGCGGCCGCGGGGTATATCTGATGAAGCACCTCATGGATGATGTGCGGTTTGAGAACGGAGGGAAAAGGGTTGTCATGACGAAATATCTAAAACAAACACTTAAAGACGGAGGCAATGGTGCAGATTGATCTGGAGATAAAAAACGATGTGTTGATTTTCAGAATTTGCGGGGATATTGACATAAACACTTCGCCGGAAATAAAAAAATCCTTTGATAAAGTAATAGAAGAGAATAATAAGCGCATAGTGGTGAATCTTGGAAAGGTGGATTATCTGGACAGCTCCGGGCTTGCCACTTTCGTTGAGGTGCTGAAGCATCTCCGGGCATGCGAAGGCCAGCTTAAATTGACGAATCTCTCTCGTAAGATCAAAGGTCTCTTTGAAATAACCAAGCTGGATAAACTGTTTGATATTTCAAACGAAGAAAGCACCGCATTAGAATCTTTCAATAAGTAGGGGCAGGTTCCAAACCTGCCCTGGTAGGGGCGGGGTAACCCCGCCCTTGAAACAGGAAGCGAAATGAATAATCCGATAGCCGCGGCCGGGCAGACAGCAATAAGACTCAACAGGCACATAACAAGTGTATTAACCCTGTTGTATGATACTGTCTGGTGGATAACCTTCGGCACGATTAAAGGTAAAGTCGTTGATAATCGGAGTATTTTCCGGCAGATGGTATTTGCCGGAACGCAGTCCGTCGTTATAGTTGTTTTCATATCCATTTTTATGGGAATAGTCATAGCGATGCAGAGCGCGTATCAGCTTCAGAATGTCGGAGCCGTGATATACGTGGCGCCAATGGTCAGCATAAGCATGGCGAGAGAACTCGGCCCGGTTTTCACGGCGCTGATCGTTACCGGAAGGGTCGGTTCGGCTATAACAGCGGAACTTGGGACCATGAAAGTTTCCGAACAGATCGAGGCCCTTGAGACCCTTGCGATCGATCCCGTGAAGTTTCTTGTTGTTCCGCGGTTTCTCGCGCTTCTCGTGATGCTTCCATGCCTGACCCTTATAAGCGATCTCGTCGGGATGTGCGGCGGCCTTATCGTCGGCGTGTTCAATCTTAACCTGGACGCGCACAGGTACATAAGTTTTTCTTTTAATTTTTTGACATGGAAAGATGTATGGACCGGCATTGCAAAAAGCGCGACATTCGGCATAATCATCGCAACGATTGCCTGTTATGTCGGTTTGGGAACGCGCGGCGGCGCGGAAGGGGTCGGAAAGGCCACTACGCAGAGCGTTGTCGTGAGTTTCATACTAATAATTCTTTTTGATTGTATCTTGACGGGACTGTTTTATTTCTCAAAAATGTGAATGAGGCCGCAACTTACGGAGCGAAGCTCCGTAAGTTGCAAGGCCGAATTCATCCCGCACCCGAGCGCTAAGCGAGTGGTGCGGGATCTAAAAAGAACCCATGAAAGAAACTGAAAAAGAGGAAATTGTAGTAGAGGTTCGCGATCTTGTAAAGAGATTCGGAGAGAGAACCGTTCTTGACGGTGTTAACCTGAAAGTGCGTAGAGGAGAAACGTTCGTTATCATGGGCGGCTCGGGCAGCGGTAAAAGCACTCTGATCCGTCACCTGATCGGCATCTTAAAACCCGAGTCCGGAAAAGTTTTTTTGCTGGGAAACGACATTACGGATCTTTACGGTTCTTCGCTGAATGACATTCGCAAAAAAATAGGCATGTCGTTTCAATCCTCTGCGCTTTTTGATTCCATGACAGTTGCCGAGAACGTCAGTTTGGCTCTCCGGGAGCATACGGAACTTGAAAATGACGTTATAAATACCATAATAAAAATGAAACTGGAGCTTGTCGGCCTCCGCGGCTTTGAAGACCTTCTGCCCAGCGAACTTTCCGGCGGCATGCAAAAAAGGGTGGGGTTGGCCAGGGCGATAGCCATGGATCCTATAATCGTCTTCTATGACGAGCCGACTGCCGGCCTGGATCCGATCGTTGCGGCGGTGATCGGAAAGCTTATTATTGATCTTTCAAAGAAATTGTCAATTACCAGCGTCGTGGTTACGCATGACATGAAGACCGCCATGGCGGTGGGGGACAGGATAGGTATGCTGTATGAAGGGAAGATCCTTGAAATAGGCACACCCGAGGAGATCAGAAATTCCGAGAACAAGGTTATTAAACAATTTATAAACGGAAGTTATGACGGCCCTATACGTTTTTTTCAGCAGAAAGATGATTATCTGGAACACTTGACCCGATAATGCAACACTGAGAACAGTCAAGATAGTGATCAGTGAGTAGTGAACAGTGAACAGTAAAATCCAAATGACAAAGCACAAAATCCAAAATAAATCCAAAATCTCAAATCCAAATAACAAAAACTTTATTTGTGCTTTGAATTTTGTCATTTGACATTGTTCGTGTCTTGTATCTTGGTTATTTAAAAAGTGCAATACTGAGGACGCTTAATAGGGAAGGGAGAAGCGATATGAGGTTTTCCAATGAGATAAAGGCGGGAGTGGTCGTTGTGGTGGCGATCGGTATCGGTATAATGTTTTTTGGAAAGACCGCTCTTTTCCGGGGGAAAACATATCAGTTGAAAACATCGTTCAAGTATGTCGGCGGGCTTAAACCGGATGCCCGGGTCTTGCTTTCGGGCACACAGGTCGGGAGGGTGAAAAAGATCAGATTTATTTATGATCCGGAAACCCGAGTGGAATGTATTCTGAAGATCAATGCGAGCGCCAGGGTGCGCGAAGATTCCGTGGCATATATCTCAACAGCCGGTTTTATCGGGGATGCGAGTGTGGGGATCACTCCCGGAGCTTCCGCTGTCTTTTTAAAACCCGAGAGCGTTATAAAAAGCGAGGAGCCTGTTCAGACGCGTCTTCTCATGAAAAAAGCTGATAGCATAGCGGATGATCTGGGCAGTATTCTTACCGAGGTTCGCTCTCTTGTTACCGATAACAGGCAGGGCCTGGATAATATAGTAGGAAATATTGAGATGATCACCGTGAATTTTAAGGAATTCAGCGAAGACATTAAAAAACATCCATGGAAACTCATGTTCAAGGGGGAATAGATACGGAAGGTTGGTTCTTAAGGGGAAATGGTGGAGCTGAGGGGGCTCGAACCCCTGACCTCATGCCTGCCAGGCACGCGCTCTTCCAGCTGAGCTACAGCCCCACGAAACATCTGTTGGTGTGATAATATAACATCGCGACAAAGCGATGTCAAGTGAGCGTAGATAAAACTAAAGAGCCGGAGTGGTGAAACTGGCAGAC
>JBDRNI010000103.1:0-3292 GCA_043811335.1 Candidatus Omnitrophota bacterium
ACCTTCTTAAGCTCAAGAACATAGCGGATAATCTGAGCTTGTCTCTTTCAAAGGAAGAGATCATACGGATAGTATCGGAAGAAACTTTTAACATTTACGGCCAAGGCAAGAGAACCCTTGTATTTACCTTTGACCAGATGCGGAAAGAGCTTAATCTTGCCTATGTGTCGAAAGGCCGAAACCGCGCCGCGTTTGCCGCGAAAAACGGCGGCATATTTGACAGATGGGTGTTGAAAAACATGAAAAGCCTTCTCGTAAAAGACGCGAGAAAGGATTTTAGGTTCTCAGTCAACGGCGAAGAAGCAAAAGACGACGCCGTGTCCCTTATTGTTAAACCTCTCGTTATTGATAACAACGTTCTGGGGCTGGTAAGAGTGGACTCTTTGAGTGAATCCGCGTTTGGTCAGCATGAACTGCGGATCCTTGATATCATAGGAGAACTGGCGGCTGTCGCTCTGGAAAACGCCCGTCTGTATCGCCAGACAGAAGAGCTGGCCATAAAAGACGGCCTGACGGGACTTTATGTTCATCGTTATTTCAGAGAACGACTGGGGGAAGAGGTCAAAAGGGCGCTTCACAGTAAAAGTTTCTTCGCGTTTTTAATGCTCGATATCGATGATTTTAAAAAATTTAACGATAAATACGGCCATATATCGGGAGATGCCGTTCTGAAAAATGTCGGACATGTCTTAAAAACCATGGCCTCCGCGGGTGATGTTGTCGCAAGATACGGCGGTGAAGAGTTCGCGTTCCTGGTGATCAATTGCGACAGAAAAAAAGCAGTTGCCTTAGCCGAGGATATAAGACTAAAGATCCAGAATAGCCCGATAGTTCTCCGCAGAGAAAAATGTTCCGTTACGGTTTCCATAGGTGTCGCCGTCTTTCCCGAGGATGCTAACGACGAGAACGGTATTATCAGTCAGGCCGACAGACAGTTGTATCTGGCCAAGGAAAAAGGAAAAAACACGGTATGCTCAAAATAAGGCCATTTCTCATATTCGGCCTGAACGGCTGTTTGCTGTTCGCCAGCTGGGCGGCATATAAGTTTCCGCATGGAGACGAATATCTCATACTGTTTCTTGTCTCTCTCGTGTTTATGATTGCGCCTTTCGCTCTTACGCTGCGCATGATAATGGCTCTCTTTTCAGTCAATCTTGTTTTTTGCGCGTATTATTATTTTCTCGGCGCATTAAACGCGATCGATATAGCTGTTATCATGGTTCTTTTTGGTTCTGCCGCTTCGGCCAGTTATCTTGTAAGAGCCCTGTATTCATCCTTCGCGTCTTTTTATAGCGGGGATATCATAAAAAAACGAAACAAATATAACGGCGTGATAGATCAGCTTGATGACGTGGCGCGGCATGGGGCCAAGACAGAAAAGGAATTAAGCCGCATTTCGCGTCTTTACGAAGTGACCAAGCAGCTTGCTCCCGCTCTGAAATTTGATGACCTTTCAAAAGGATTATTTGATTTCCTTGAGAAAAATTTTAAATTTCAAACAACACATCTTCTGGTGTTTTCGGACGGCAGCTTTGTCCGCGGTATTTCAAAAGACGTGGATGACGATGATTATCTGGGAGACCTTGGAGGAGGACTGGACTATAAAAAAACGGTGGATTATATTCGGGAACGAGGGTATGAACCGTTTTTTGCGGACAGGAACGAGGCAGCTGAGGTTCTGGACTTGTTGAAAGTCAAGGCGGATACGTTCATGGTTTTTCCTCTATTCGTCGGGGAGAAGCTTTGCGCGGTGATCGCCACCGAAGGCGCTTCAAAGACCAGTTACGGTCGGTTCCGCATTCTCATCTCGCAGATCGCTCTGGAATTCAGAAAAGTTGAGTTGTATGAGCAGGTTCAGAAACTTTCAATAGTGGACGGGCTCACGGAGGTTTACCTGAGGCGGTATCTTTTGGACAGGTTGGAGGAAGAAGTAGACAGATCCGGCCGTCTCGGGCTGACGTTTTCGATAGCCATGGTCGATGTGGACAATTTTAAGGAATGTAACGACAGGCACGGGCATCTGGTCGGTGACGCTGTCCTGAAAAAAATTGCGGAAAGACTACAGGGATCGGTAAGAGAAGTTGATATGATCTCCAGATACGGCGGTGAAGAGTTTTGCATAATGCTTCCGGATACAGCCAAAAAATCCGCTTTGATCGTAGCGGAACGTTTGCGAAGCGCGGTGGGGTCCCGGAAGATCAGCGCGTTTAACGAGGAGATCAGGGCGACCGTCAGCGTGGGAGTGGCCACGTATCCGAGAGACGGAAAGAATGTTGTTGCGCTTGTTGAGGCGGCCGATACCGCCCTTTACAAAGCGAAAAGAACGGGCCGTAATACTGTTTGTGCGGCGTAACACGAGGGACGAGGGACAAAGCAGAGAGTGATAAAATCCTAAACATTAAATCCGAAATACTAAACAAATAACAATGATTCAAATCTCAAATTCCAAAACATTTCCACATAACTCTTGCTTGAAATATTCTGGTTTGGGATTTAAAACATTGAAAAATGAGGATTTGTTTAGGATTTAAAGATTCGGATTTAGTTTTTTTGTTGGCTCATGATCGTGAAATATTTGCGGGAAAATTAACGAAAGCGAAAAACATTGTTTAATCGAAAGATCACGAGAGTAACGGCAATCTTAGTCTCTATCTTGATAATTTGCGGTGTTTCTTCCGTTTGTCTTGCCAACGACATTTTAAAACCGAAAAAGGGACAACCGATCGTGGTGGACGGCGATGATGTTGAGTATTTTGAAAAAGAGAATAAGATCGTCGCTAAGGGCAACGTTTTTGTCACCCATGGAGATGTGAAGCTGACCTGTGACAGGATAGTGGTGGACACCAAGACGCGCGAGGTTCTGTGTGAAGGTAATGTCCGGATCGAAAATCCCAAGGGCGTCATGACGGGAGACAGGATACGATACGATCTTCTCCGGAAGAGGGGAGAGATCATAAGCGGAGAGATTGAGGCGTTCCCATGGTTCGGCAGCGCGGAAGAAAGTAAGAGAGTCGGAATGAATGAGTATGTTCTTCAGGAGGGACATATTACCACCTGTGACCTCAATACGCCGCATTATCGGATAAAGGCAAAACAGATAAAAGTATTTCCCAATGACAAGGTCATTGCCAAAAATGTTACATTCTATATAGATGAGGTTCCGACTCTCTGGTTACCATACTATTACCATCCGATCCTGCAAAGCCGCGCCAAGGTCCAGTTTCTTTTTGGTCAGGATGGGGAATGGGGCAACTTCTTGCTGTCGTCATGGCGGTTTTACATACATGGTGAA